>JALUQR010000048.1 GCA_027017505.1 bacterium | reverse complement strand
CAGGTGGCATTATGTATACCCTTATAAAAACGAGCATGGATATCATAACCGCAAGTATCGAGCCAAATGCAAGCCAGCGCCTTCTTTCCCCCAGAAGGGACAGCACCCCCACACACAAGACCATCACACCAGACACTGTAAACCAGTATGCCGGGATTTCCACCCCTCTGGTTTTAAGCAGAACCACATGGGGCAGTATTACCATTGCAGACCCTGCAAGCACAGAACCCACCGCAAGCCCCCGAAATGAGCCCCTAAGGCCCTCTTCTGAAAGCACCGTGCCTGTGAGTATGGCACCTGCGGGAAAGGCAGGGAATATGTAATTTGGCAGTTTGGTTCCTGAAAAGGAGAAAAACACCACCACCAGAAGAAACCATACCCCTGAAAACACCATAAGCCCCTTTCTGTGCTCCTTGAGCTCACACCATGCCCTTCTGAGCCCTGCAGGAAGAAACGCAACCCAGGGGAAAAACCCAACAAGCAGGACCACAAGGTAGTAGTAAAACGGCCCGCTGTGGCCTGATATAACACCTGTATAACGCTTTATGTGATGCTTTATTATAAAGGCATCAACAAACTCCCAGCCCCTTAAATAGAGTATGGCGCCAAACCACGGAAGGGTTATAAGAAAAAATAGCAGTATGCCAGTGGGTCTAAAAAGGGTTTTCAAAAAAGGGGTTCTGCCAGTGAGCACAGGATATACGATGGCCACTGAAAGGGGAAAGACCATCCCCACAGCACCCTTGGTGAGTACCGCAAGGGCACTCATGGCCCAGAACCCTGCTGGAGCCCACCTCATCCCCTCTTCCACAGCAAGGTAAAGACAGAGCAGTGAAGCGGTTATAAAGAAGGTAAGGGTCATGTCAGTTACCGCTGAATGGCTGTAGATGAAGAACTCTATGGAGACAAGAAGCACACACGCGGTAAACACCCCATGCTCAAGCCCCTTAATCCGTCGCATAAAGAAAAACACCATCATAACCAGTGCCACACCAAACACCGCTGATGGTGCCCTGGCTGAAAACTCGCCAACACCACCAACCAGAAAGCTCAGTGCCATAAGATAGTATATGAGTATGGGTTTGTCATAGCGGGGCTCAAAGTTGTAATAGGGGGTTATGATGTCTCCTGTAAGGAGCATCTCGCGGGTTGCCTCTGCAAAGACCGCCTCATCGAAGTCAAAAAGTAGCAGGCCACCGAGCTTGAAAAAACACACAAATATGGCCATAAACAGAACCCCCGCGGTGGCAACCCTATCCCTCTCCTTAAGGCCATCTGTTATAAGCCATGCCATGGAAACACCCAGTATGCTACCTGCAACAACATCACTTGGATAATGGGCACCCTCTATGACCCTCGATATACCCACCACCGTTGCAAGGCCAAACACAGGGTATCGCAACCATGGATAGAAGCGTGCAATCACATAGGCAAGGGCAAAGGCGGTGGTTGTGTGTCCTGAGGGAAAGGAGGCAAACCTTGCGGTGGTATCAAATATGGAGGGGTTTAGCAGGAGTTCCTCAAGGCCTGCATCCAGAACCCCTGGGCGTGGTCTCTGAAAGGCAATCTTGAGAAGCCCCACCCCTATGCCTGCCATCACAAGGGCCTGTATGCCCTTCTTTCCGCACTCTCTGAGCCATGTATCCCCTCTTAAGTGGCCCACCCCGTACACCACAAGGGCTATTGCGAGGTTCACACCACCCTCACCAAGGATGCCCACAAACTCGGCAACCCTTTTAAGGGGGTGTGTCCTGTCAACGGTTACGAGCGGGTCTAACAGTAAAGAAAGGACCACCACGAAGGGGATCACAACAACAAGGAGCCATCCCCTGTTATGTTTCAACTTAGCCTCCTCGTCACGGGCTTACTCTATTACCAGATTGGTAAGGGTGCGTTTGACCCCTTCTATTGCCTGAATCTTTTTCATCACCACATCTGCAAGCACCTTAAAACTCGATGCCTCAACGAGCACCACAACATCATAGGGGCCTGTAACTGTCTTTGCGGACTTCACTCCCCCTATTCTGGCTATTCTTTCTGCAACCTCGGTGGACTTTCCGTGCTCACACTCTATAAATACATAGGCCTCTACAGACATTCCCTGTTTCTCCTCTTAAATCGTGTTTAAAGGGCCATTTACTCTATCTTTTCAAAGTGTGGACGAAGGGTTGAAAGGGTCTGGGAAAGGTGCTCTGGTATAACCTTTACATCTGCCAGAACGGGCATGAAGTTTGTATCTCCGTTCCAGCGGGGTACCACATGCCAGTGCAGATGCCCCACGATGCCTGCACCTGCACTTCTTCCAAGGTTTATGCCTATGTTGAACCCATCGGGGTTGAACACCTTTTTAAGTATCTTTACAGAGTGTGTTATGAGTCTGAATATCTCATGGCTTTCTTCTGTTGAGAGGGCTGAAAGCTCTGCCAGATGCCTCAGGGGTGCAACCATAAGGTGGCCGTTGTTGTAAGGGTATTTGTTGAGCATGGTGATGGTATGAGGGCCTCTGTGGACAACAAGTGAGTCCTCTTCAGCCATATCCGCAGAGACCGCCCCACAGAAAACACACACCTCCTCTTTCCTCTCTGCTGCATCCTTTACATACTCGAGCCTCCAGGGAGCCCACAGCCTTTCCATGGTATTTTATGTATCAGCCCTTTCTGTTTAGTCTTTCCCTGAGTTCCTTTCCAACCCTGAAGAATGGAACCACCTTTGGCTCAACGAATATGCTCTCGCCAGACTTGGGGTTTCTGCCCTGCCTTGAACCCCTCTGCTTGACCCTGAAACTGCCAAACCCCCTTATCTCTATCTTCTCTCCCCTTGCAAGGCTCTCTGCTATGGTCTGGAATACGGTGGACACTATAACCTCTATGTCCTTCTTTGTAAAGTTCTGTGTCTTCTCTGCTATCTCTTCTATTAGCTCGCTCTTTGTCATGGGCAAATACCTCCTTATCTTGTTAGGTCTGGCATAAGATACATTACTCTTGTCCCCCAGAGAAGCTCACCCAGCAGGGCAGAGCCTGCATCCCTGCCAAACAGAAGATTCCACAGGGTGAACTCCTTTTCGGGATATATCACAGAGGGCTTTCCCTTTATTCCTGCAAGTTCTGCCCCTATCTTTATGGCATCACCCAGGTTTCCCAGGCTGTCCACAAGCCCGAGTTTCTTCGCCATAAGTCCTGAGAATATCCTTCCATCCGCTATCTTCTGGACATCTTCTACCTTGAGTCCCCTTCCCTCTGCGACCGCCTCAACGAACTGTCTGTGTATGTTATCCACCACCTCCTGCAGGAGTTTTTTCTCCTCTGGTGTCATCTCCCTTGTGGGTGAGCCCACATCCTTGAACTTTCCGCTCTTAACAACATACCCCTTTATGCCTATCCTCTCAAAGAGTCTCTCCATGTTGACAAATTCCACTATCACCCCTATGCTACCCGTTATGGTTCCAGGGTTTGCAACTATTCTATCTGCAGCCACCGCTATGTAGTATCCACCGGATGCTGCAACAGAGCCCATGGATGCAACCACTGTTTTTTTCTTCTCCTCCCTTATGCGCAGTATCTCGCGGTATATCTCCTGGGCAGGGCCAACAGCACCACCAGGGGAATCTATCCTCACAACTATTACCTTTACATCTCTTCTCTCGCCGTATTCTGCAAGCGTGCGGTTTATCTCCTCAGAGTCTGTTATGATTCCCTTTATGGGAACCACCGCAACCTTATCTCCAAAGGATATGGCACTTTCTCTTGTAAAGAGTGAAAACAGTACGGAGAGGACTACGATTGCAACGAATATAAGCCCGATGAAAACCAGCACACTGCGTATAACATGACGGGTCTTCATTTATCAACGGTTTCTGACTCAGAGTCTGCTTTATCGAAGATTTCCCTTATGCTCAGCCCTATCTTCCTCTCTTCGGGATTCACATTGAGTATCTCCACCCTGACCCTGTCACCCACGCTTACAGGCAGTCCCTTCTTTTTACCCCTTGTAAGCTCACTTATGTGTACAAGCCCCTCAAGCCCCTCTTCTATCTCCACGAAGGCTCCAAAGTCTGCTATACCGCTCACCCTGCCGTCAACTATCATTCCTGGTTTGTACCTTTCGTCAACCATATCCCAGGGGTTTTTCTCAAGAAGCTTTGTTGAAAGGGAAAAGCGTTTTGCATCCTTGTCTATGTTGAGCACCACTGCCTCTATCTCCTGGCCAGGGGTGAACACCTCGGAGGGGTGTTTTATCTTCTTCCAGGATATATCGGATATGTGTATGAGTCCATCAACCCCGCCCTCAACACCGACGAACACGCCAAAATCAGTTATATTCTTTACCACACCCTTTATACGGCTACCCTTCTGATACTTCTTTGCGAGCTCCTCCCAGGGGTTTGGCTCCACCTGTTTTAGCCCCAGCGAGAGTTTTTTATTTGGCGGGTCTATATCGAGAACCATCACGGTTATCTCCTGGCCTGGCTTGAGCTTTTCAGAGGGGTGTTTTATCTTTGTCCAGCTCATCTCGCTTATGTGCACAAGCCCCTCAAGCCCCTCTTCCACCTCCACGAAGGCTCCATAGTCTGTTATGTTGGTCACCCTTCCCTTTATCTTTGTGCCTGGTGGATACTTCTCCCTTGCCTTCTGCCATGGGTCTGGCTTTGTCTGTTTCAGCCCCAAGGAGATTTTCTGGCTTTCAGGGTCATATTTAAGCACCTTTACCTTTATCCTCTCACCCAGCCTTACCACATCCGCCGGGTGTCTCACCTTACCCCATGAGAGGTCACTCAGGTGCACAAGCCCGTCCACCCCGCCGAGGTCTATGAACGCACCATAATCTGTTATGTTCTTTACCGTTCCCTCAAGCACCGCTCCATCGTGTATCTTTGCAAGGGTCTCTCTGCGAAGGCGTTCTCTTTCCTCCTCAAGTATTATACGCCTTGAGACTATCACATTCATGTTGTTCTTCTTCTTTGTGTACTTTATGATTCTGAAGTTGAAGGTCTTGTTTACAAGGCTGTCTGGAGACTTCGGTGGTTTAAGGTCAAACTGTGAGAACGGAAGAAATGCCACTATACCCTTCACATCCACATGGAAGCCACCCTTGACCCTTTTTATTATTCTGCCCTCCACATTTTTCTTCTCTTCGTAGAGTTTTACTATATCGTCCCATACCTCTATCTGGTCTGCCTTTTTCTTTGAGAGCACTATGTAGCCCAGTTCATCCTCCCACTTTTCAAGCAGAACCGATATTTCCTGGCCTATCTCTATGTTGTGCTCGCCGTTTTTTGTTGTGAACTCTTCGAGTGGAACGATGCCCTCTGACTTGTAGCCTATGTCAACAATAACAGAGTCCCCCGTAACCTTAACGATTCTGCCCCTGAGGAGTTCTCCCTCCTGTGGTTCCTTAAAGCTCTGCTTGCAGAGTTCTTCCAGCTCGTGCTGAAAGATGTTATCGCTGGAGTCTCTCTTGTCTTCTGTGTAGTTGTTCATAAAGAGGGAATTCTCCTTAAACTATTTTTCACATCAGGTATCTACTATACCACACCACGGCAATTAC
>JALUQR010000047.1:2428-5570 GCA_027017505.1 bacterium | reverse complement strand
AATCTATCGCTTGTAAGCACTATCTGTTTTCTTGACTCGTACAGTTCGTTGAATGTGTGGAAGAACTCCTCCTGGGTTCTTTCCTTTCCTGCCCAGAACTGTATGTCATCTATGAGAAGCAGGTCCACATTTCTGAACTTTCTTCTGAACTCATCCATGCGGTGTCTGCTCACATAGTTTATGAATTCGTTCATGAATCTTTCTGATGTGTAGTAGCATACCCTGAGGGGTTCATCCCTTTCGAGCACCCTGTTACCTATTGCCTGCAGAAGGTGTGTTTTTCCGAGACCCACACTGCCGTATATAAAAAGCGGGTTGTACTTGCTACCCAGGTGGTTAGAGACTGCAAAACATGCAGCGTGGGCAAACTCGTTTGTCTTTCCAACCACGAAGTTCTCAAAGGTGTATCTTGAGCACAGCTCTGAGCCAAGCAGAGCCTTTCTGGTGTTGGAACGCACCCTCTGGGCCTCCCTGTTAGAGGGTTTCTTATCTGTATGGCTGTTGGCCGAAATCTTCCAGACGAAGGAATAATCCCTGTTGGTCTTCTTCTTTAAAACCTCCTGTATTAAGGGCAGGTAATGCTCCCTGAACCAGTCAAGGAAGAACCTGTTTGGCACCTCAAGCTGTAGCTCTCCATCTCCACCACCAACCACCTTTATTGGCTGAAACCAGGTGGTAAAATGCTGATCACTCACATATCTGGTTATCTCCTCCAGACAGCTCTTCCATACAGTAGATGCTTCCATAATAACAAAAGGATATCCACAGATTTATTCACAGTGTGGATAAGTTTTCCCAGGGAATTTCTCTGGAATGGCTAAATACTTTATCAGAGTCAATTCTGATTTTCAAGATGATTTTTTACGGGAAGAGTCCTCTGGCAGAAATTGCCTCTGCGACCCTGCCCACACCCACCATCATGGCAGATGTTCTCATGTCCACCTTCTTTTTCTGGTGTACCGAGTAGACATCCCTGAAGGCCTCTTTCATTATACTGCGGAGCCTTTCTGTGACCTCACTGTCCTTCCAGAAGTAGCGTTGCAGGTCCTGCACCCATTCGAAGTAGCTTACCACCACGCCTCCTGCGCTTGCCAGTATATCCGGTACCACGAAGACACCCTTTTCTTTGAGTATCTGGTCTGCCTCGTCTGTTGTGGGGTTGTTTGCTCCCTCAACGATAACCCTTGCGGAGAGTCTTTCCGCAACGGTTTTGTTTATCTGTCCGCTGACACTTGCGGGTACCACCACATCCACGCTTTTTGTCAGCAGTTCTTCCACGCTCATCTCACCTGCGTCTTTAAACCCCGTTACAGAGCCTGTGTTTTTCTTATGTTCCTTAAGCCTTGGAATATCAAGCCCACGGGGGTTGTACACAGCCCCTTTTGAGTCTGCACAGCCCACCACCCTTACACCCCTCATGTGGAGTTCTTCTGCAAGACCTGCGCCCACCTTACCAAACCCTATAATGGAGACCCTGAGTTCCTCAAACCCCATGGACAGCACCCTTGCGGTCTCCTCAAGCACCGAAACAAGCCCCCTTGCGGTTGCCATCTTTCGGGCCCTTGAGCTCGCCAGAAACCCGGGCTTACCTGTTACCACACCTGGCACAGTGTAGCCCTTCATCATTGAGTATGTATCCATAATCCATGCCATCACCTGTTCGTCGGTGTACATGTCAGGTGCGGGTATGTCCTGTTCTGGCCCTATGATGAGTCCGATTTCATAGGTATATCTTCTGGTGAGTCTTTCGAGCTCTCTGTGGCTCAGCTTCGTTGCATCACACCTTACCCCTCCTTTGGCACCACCAAAGGGTATGTTCACAACCGCACACTTCCATGTCATAAGGGCAGAAAATGTTATGACCTCATCGAGGGTTACATCAGGATGATACCTTATGCCTCCCTTTCCAGGTCCCCTTGCGGTGTTGTACTGCACCCTGTAGCCCGTGAATGTACGCACAGAGCCATCGTCCATCTCCACGGGTATGCTCACCGTAAGGGAGCGCTGGGGATGTATCAGCCGTTCGTAGACCCTTTCGGGCAGGCTCAGGTGTTTCTGAACCTCTTCAAGGCGCCGTAGCTGGTCCCTGAAATGTGTGTCCATAGGGTTTAATTCCTGGAAACTTTTGTCTTTAAGAAAGCATCAGGGGGCTGGAGTATACACCAGAAAAACCAGCCTCACAACAGGGCCATATACCAGCCACCAAGGCTCTACAATAGACGAGTTACTATGCCACAGGTTCTGCCTTTTCTGCGGGTTTCTTTGAAAAACCTATCTTTCCGTCCACAAGCTCCACCACAATGGTATCTCCCTCGTGGAACTCACCTGCCAGTATCTTCATGGACAGGGGGTCCTGTATCTCACGCTGGATGAGCCTTTTAAGGGCCCTTGCTCCATAGGCAGGGTCATAGCCCTCTCTTGCAAGCCATTCCCTTGCGGGCTCGGTTATCTCTATGTTGAGCTTTCTATCCTTAAGAAGTGCTCGCAGTCTTTCTATCTGTATGTCCACCACACCCTTCATGTGTTCTCTTGTCAGCGGGTGGAATATTATAATATCGTCTATACGGTTCAGGAACTCGGGTTTGAAGCTTGCCTTAAGCACATCCATCACCCGTTCTTTTATTATCTGATAGTCCTTATCCTCAAGCTCTGTTATGAGCTGGCTACCCAGGTTTGAGGTCATAATGATTACGGTGTTTCTGAAGTCCACGGTTCTTCCGTGTCCATCGGTGAGTCTGCCGTCATCGAGTATCTGCAGAAGCAGGTTAAAGACCTCTGGATGAGCTTTCTCTATTTCATCGAAGAGCACCACTGTGTAGGGTCTTCTTCTTACTGCCTCTGTAAGGTATCCACCCTCTTCGAAGCCCACATATCCGGGGGGTGCACCGATGAGGCGTGCGATGCTGTGTTTTTCCATGAACTCACTCATATCGAGCCTTACCATTGCCTTTTCATCGTCAAAGAGGAACTCTGCCAGTGCCTTTGCGGTTTCTGTTTTACCCACACCTGTGGGCCCCAGGAATATGAAAGAGCCTATCGGGCGGTTTGCATCCTGAAGCCCTGCCCTTGCCCTTCTTATGGCATTTGCGACTGCACGAAGGGCAGTGTCCTGCCCAACAACCCTCTTTCTTAATTCATCTTC
>JALUQR010000047.1:0-2418 GCA_027017505.1 bacterium | reverse complement strand
CGCAGAAGCTTTTCCTTTTCTCCCTCCATGAGCTTTGACACTGGTATACCAGTCCACTTTGAGACCACCTCTGCAATGTCCTCTGCGGTTACCTCTTCTTTGAGCATGCGTTTTTCACCCTGGATTGTCTGCAGAAGCTTCTGGTCTTCCTTGAGCCGTTTTTCACACTCTATAAGGTGTCCGTACTTGAGCTCTGCTGCCCTGCCAAGGTCTCCTGCCCTCTCGGCCTCTGCAATCTGCTGTTTGGTCTCCTCTATCTCCTTTTTGGTCTTTCTTATGCGGTCTATAATCTCCTTTTCCTTCTGCCACTGTGCCCTTAGGGTTGCTATCTTCTGGTTGAGCTCTTCGAGCTCGTTCTCTATCTTTCTGAGTCTTTCGAGGGATTCAGGGTCTTTCTCTTTTTTAAGTGCCTCCCTTTCTATCTCAAGCTGTGTCTTTTTTCTTTCAAGCTCGTCTATCTCTGTTGGAAGGCTTTCTATTTCTATGCGAAGCCTTGAGGCAGCCTCATCTATAAGGTCTATGGCCTTATCTGGAAGGAAGCGGTCTGTTATGTAGCGGTTTGAAAGGGTTGCAGCGGCCACGATTGCAGAGTCTGCTATTCTCACACCGTGGTGTACCTCGTAACGCTCTTTAAGGCCCCTGAGTATGGCTATTGTGTCCTCCACAGAGGGCTCGCCCACATACACGGGCTGAAACCTTCTTTCAAGCGCAGCGTCCTTTTCTATGTACTTTCTGTACTCATCGAGCGTGGTTGCTCCAACGCATCTGAGCTCTCCCCTTGCAAGGGCAGGCTTGAGCATGTTGGATGCATCCATGGCCCCTTCTGCTGCACCTGCACCCACAAGGGTGTGAAGCTCATCTATAAAGAGGATTACCTCTCCACCTGACTCACCTATTTCCCTCAAGAGGGCCTTCAGGCGGTCTTCGAACTCTCCGCGGTACTTTGTGCCTGCAATGAGGGCACCCAGGTCAAGAGCCAGGAGTCTCTTGTTCTTAAGGGCATCGGGCACATCTCCTCCTGCTATTCTCTGGGCAAGCCCTTCCACTATGGCGGTCTTTCCAACCCCTGCCTCGCCTATGAGCACGGGGTTGTTTTTGGTTCTGCGGGAGAGCACCTGTATTACCCTTCTTATCTCCTCATCTCTGCCTATGACAGGATCCAGCTTTCCCTGTTTTGCAAGCTCTACCAGGTCTCTTGTAAAGCGTTTCAGGGCCTGGTATTTATCCTCTGGCATCTGGTCTGTAACCCGCTGGGTTCCCCGTATCTCTGCCATTGCCCTGAGGATGTTCTCCCTTGTTGCACCCTGCAGAGTAAGGATTTTTGAGGCCTCTGCCCGGGTTGCCTGTGCTATGGCAAGAAGGAGATGCTCTGTGGATATGAACTCATCTTTAAGCTCCTTTGCCTCCTTTTCTGCAACATTGAGCACCTCTTTAAGGCTGGCAGATATGTAACTGCCTGGCTCTCCGCCGTAGACCCTTGGCAGACGCCCTATGGCATCTCTTAGCTGACCTTTAAGAAGGCCCACATCCACGCCCACCTTCTCAAGTATGGGCTTTGTGATACCCTCTTCCTGCTCCACCAGGGCAAGGAGCAGGTGTTCGGGGGTTATCTCCTGGTTCTGATTTTCCTCTGCAAGCCTTCTTGCCTGGTCAAGGGCTTCCTGACTTTTTATGGTGAACTGGTCCAGTCTCATGGGGCATAAGGTTCCTTTCTGTATGGTCATAGCCCCGCATGGGGGCTATCATACTACTATAAATTTATGCCCCGAAACGCCAGAATGTCAAGGAAGCCTAAGGATTTTCCTCTTTTTTCTGGGACTCTATGGCCTTAAGAAAGGCATCCAGGCTCCATCTTATAAGTGACGCGGTGGAGTGGTCAGCAGACCTGAGTATCTTAAGAAGCTTTCCCACATAGATGAGCTCATCAGGGCTTATATCCAGGAGCCCTGACAGGCCACTGAGCTCGGGCATCTGCTTTTCATAGACCGCCACTCCTTCCTGTGCCACCAGATGGGGCCTTGCTGGTGAAGGCTTTCTGAAAATCCTTCCTTCCCCTGTGAGTAGCCAGTCCACACTCACGCCAAAAAGCTCTGCGAATCTTAAAATAAGGTCAGAGGGAAGCCTTCCCCGCTTTTTATAGTTGGAAAGGGCCTGCGGAGTTACCCCCAGCGCCTGTGCGACCCGTGAATCATTTTTAAGATTCGCAGATCGTTTCATCCTTTCAATTACCTCTGAATAACTTACACTCACGATGAACACCCCCTTGACGCTAAAAAAACTCCATGTTATATATTATAAAACATGGTTTTTCGCAAAGTGGCCTTTCGCGCAATACAGCAACGCCTTTTTAAACTATAATATACTGTATTGCGTATTCTGTCAAACAAAAATTTACCAATTCACGGAACTTATGTCAAC
>JALUQR010000046.1:945-15433 GCA_027017505.1 bacterium | reverse complement strand
AAACGATGGATGGAGTAACCATAGTGCTTCAGGATGCACCCTACGGTAACGAGAAGGTATGGAACGCACTGAGGCTTGCAGAGGCTCTACTCACAGAGGGTGTAAGGGTAAGGATATTCCTCTACGGAGACAGCATTCCAATGGTAAAAAGGGGACAGTCTCCACCAAAGGGGTTCTACAACCTTGAGGAGATGGTAAAAAACCTCATCTCAAAGGGGGTGGAGTTTAGAACATGTCTTACCTGCACCAAGGCAAGGGGCTTTACAAAGGAGGAACTCATAGATGGCGTTGAGATAGGCAAGACCATAGACCTGGCACGCTGGATAAAGGAAGACCAGAAAGTGCTCGTTTTCTGAACAGCCCTGAGGAGGTAACAGACCATGCACATGGAAAGGTATCTGAGACTTATAGCAGGTTCTTTCGTGCTTTTAAGCCTTCTTCTCTACATGAGCCATTCAAAGTGGTGGCTTCTCTTTACAGCCTTTGTGGGGCTGAATCTTCTACAATCAGGCTTTACGAACTGGTGCCCCATGATGACATTCCTTAAATACCTGGGTGTTGAATCCTGTGAGAAGGAGGCCATGAAAAGATAGTGAAAAAGAGGCTTCTAAAGATAGTCGAGCTGGCGATAGACTATCCCGCCACTGTTGTGGCACTCTGCGTTATACTCACCCTCGCATTCGTCCTTCAGATACCAAAGATACGCATAGACACAGACCCGGAGAACATGCTCTCTGCAGATGAACCCGTAAGGATACAGCATGCAGAGACAAAGAGAGAGTTTGCACTTTACGATGTAATAGTTGTGGGAATACTCGATGAGTCCGCAGAGGAAGGGGTCTTCAGAAAGGATACCCTCAGAAGGATAGCCCGCATAACAGAGGAGATAAAAGAGATAGATGGCGTGGTGGCAGAGGAGGTGCTGAGCCTCCTTACAACGGACGATATAGACGCCACAGATGGCACACTCACCATAAGGCCACTTCTTGAGCTCTTCTCTGATGTTGACCCACTGTGGGTAAAGCAGAGGGCACTTAAGAACCCGCTTTTAAGGAATGTGATAGTCTCAGAGGATGGAAAACTCACAAGCATATATGTGCCCATAGAGAGGAAGGATGAAAGCTACAGGATAGCCCGAAAGATACGCTCCATCATAGAAAAATACCGCGGTACAGAGGAATACCACATAACAGGGCTTCCCGTTGCAGAGGACACATTCGGTGTGGAGATGTTCAAAGAGATGACCATCTCAGCCCCTCTGGCAGGGCTTCTCATATTCCTGCTTATGCTGTTTTTCTTCCGCAGTGTTGTAAGGGTTACATCTGCCATGATAGTGGCACTCATGAGCGTTATATGGGCAATGGGGCTTCTTATAGGCACTGGATTCACGGTGCACATAATGAGCTCCATGATACCGGTGTTTCTCATGCCCATAGCGGTTGTTGACTCAATACACATACTCAGTGAGTTTCACGATAGATTGAGCCCGGAAAGAAGCATAAAGGGCACCCTGCTTGAGGTCATGGATGAGCTGTTCGTACCAATGCTGTTTACATCCATAACATCTTCTGCAGGGTTTTTCTCACTTGTAACCACTCCTATACCACCTGTCAGGGTGTTTGGCGGGTTTGTCGCATTTGGAATACTGGTGGCATGGCTTCTTACGATAACATTCATACCTGCCTGGCTTGTTCTGACCACAAAGAGAAGGGGGCCTAAAAGGACGGTGCACAGAGGCCAGGGGCTTAACCCCCTTCTTGAATCTGCGGGAAGATTTGCCATAAGACACTCACGCCCCATAGTGGTGGGAGCTGTGGTTGTGTTTGTTGCATCTGTGTATTTTATAACCTTTACAGTTGTAAACGATAATCCGGTTAAGTGGTTTGCACAGGGGCATCCCATAAGGGTGGCAGACAGGGTGCTCAACAAACACCTGGGTGGTACCTACATGGCATACCTGGTGCTCGATGGTAAAAAAGAGGGTGTCTTCAAAAACCCATACCTTCTGGGCTATGTGGATAGACTCTCGGCAGAGCTATCAAAACTTGCGGTTGTTGGCAAAACCGTATCCATTGCAGATGTGGTAAAGAAGATATCCTATGAGCTTCACGATGAAGACCCGCACTACGATAGTATTCCTGATGAGGCAAAAAAGGTCTCACAGTATCTCTTCCTGTATGAGATGGCAGGTAACCCTGAAGACCTCTTTCATCTTGTAACACCATCCTACAGCAAGGCCAACATCTGGATACAGCTCAAAAGCGGAGACAACATGGACATGAAAAGGGTTGTTGAGTTTGTTGATGAGTATATGGAGAGAAATCCACCTCCACAGGGGCTTGACCATTCCTGGGCAGGGCTTACATACCTTAACATGATATGGCAGGAAAAGATGGTAACTGGCATGATAAAGGCCCTTACAGGCGGGGCCATTACCGTGCTTGTTATGATGATAATACTGTTTCGCTCCCCCGCATGGGGGCTTGTAGCTGTGTTACCACTTACGGTAACCATAGTGTTCATCTACGGGCTTGTGGGACTTATGGGCAAGGACTACGCTATGCCTATAGCGGTGCTTTCATCGCTCACACTCGGGGTATCGGTGGACTTCGCCATACACTTTGTGGGAAGAACACGCCAGTTCCGCTCCCACGGGATAGACTGGCAGGAGATTGTAAAAAGGATGTTCGGTGAGCCCGTAAGGGCCATAATAAAGAACATGTTAGTTGTCGCCATAGGGTTTATACCCCTTCTTTTCTCTGCACTTATACCATACAGAACAGTGGGCTTTTTCTTCGCAACCATAATGCTTACAAGTGGGCTTACAACCCTGATACTGCTTCCCGCAATAATGAACCTCTGTAAAAGAAGGCTTAAACTTGAAGGAGGTCTGAGATGATAAAAATAAAAACAGCCACAGCCACAATCATCTTTCTTGTGGTTCTTTTTTCAGCACATGGAGCAATATCCGTTGATGCGGACAGTATAATAGAGAAGAGTAACCTTGCCTACTACTATGCTGGAGATGATGGAAAGGCAAGGGCAACGATGAGGATAAAGGACAGAAGGGGCAGGGTGAGAACAAGAGAGCTTGTAATGCTTCGCAAGGACCTGGAGGATGGTGGCAGGCAGAACTTCTACATATACTTTACAGCACCTGCTGACATAAAGGGTATGGTCTTTATGGTAAAGAAGTTTCCCCGCAGAGATGACGACCGATGGCTCTACATACCTTCAGTTGACCTTATAAAGAGGATAGTTGCAAGGGACAAGCGCCTGAGCTTTGCGGGCAGTCACTTTACCTACGAGGATGTATCGGGCAGAAGCCCGCAGGACGATACACACACATTCTTAAGGGAAGAACGCCTCAACGGGATGGATACCTATGTGATAGAGAACATACCAAAGGATAAAGACCAGGTGGAGTTCTCCCGCTACATAGTCTGGATAGATAAGAAGACCCATCTGCCCCTCAGGGCAGAATACTACGATAAGAGGGGCAGACTCTACAGGACCCTTGTTACAGAGAAGATAGATACCATAGATGGCATACCCACGCCTGTAAGGATAAGGGCAGAGTCAGCAGATGGTGGCTCAACGGTTGTTGAATTCACCGAGATACGCTACAACATTGGCATACCTGACTCGCTGTTTACAGAACGCTACCTGAGGAGGGTTCCAAGAAGGTGGATAAGATAGGGACAGCCTCTGCGGGATTACTTATCGCTGTGGGTCTTCTTTTCTCATGCACGGCCAGCGGGGCAGAGATTACAGGCTTTACGGAAGTCTCGCACGGGATGAGAATGGGAGACCATAAGACCAGAAGGCATGACTACAACCTCTCTGAATTCAGGGCCCAGCTTGAGTACTCACGGGTGTTTGACGATAGCTGGTCAACAGAGCTTTTTGCAAAGGCAGGCGTTCTTGCAGATGGATACACAGATGATGTGAGCCCCTATGTGAGGGAGCTCAACCTGTTTTCAAGCCCCCTTGATTACATGGACATAAAACTGGGCAGACAGATACTCACCTGGGGTGTGGCAGAGCTTGTGTTCATAACCGATGTGTTTCCAAAGGACTATACATCGTTCTTTACGGGCAGAGAGCTTGAGTATCTTAAGAAACCCTCTGATGCAATAAGGGTGTGGCTGTGGCTGGATGTGGTGAACATGGATGTGGTCTACATACCACGGTTTGAGCCCAACGAAAGCCTTGAGCCCGAACGCTTCTCCTTCTACTATCCCTTTACAGGTACCATAGAGGGTGTTGAGGGGTACAGAACACTTGATGTGAGGGATGACCCTGAAATGGGCATAAGATTGTATCGCATGATAGAGGGCTGGGAGACAGCCCTGTATGTTTTCAGTGGTTTCTACAAAGAGCCCAGGGGCATAAGGGATGGGCAGAGAAGGCTCTTCTACTATCCAGGGCTTACCATGTACGGGCTTACCCTGAGGGGTCAGCTTGCAGGTGGTATTGCTTATCTTGAGACAGCCCTGTATAACTCTGATGATGACCCTTCTGGCAAGGACCCCAGTGTGGTAAACTCCACTGTAAGGTGGCTTGTGGGCTACAGCAGAGGAAGCAGTACCAGGGTGGTGGTGCAGTATCTTCTCGAAGAGATACTTAACTACGATAACTACCGAAGGTATGCAGGCTCAGGCCCCCTGCTCAAGGAGCTCACACATACAATCACACTGGGCCTTAGAAGGCTTCTTTTAAGGCAGACCCTCATAATAGACACATTTCTCTTCTACAGCCCCACAAACAGGGATGTCTACTTCAGGGGGTCTGTGGAATACAAACTCTCTGACACACTATCTGTAACCGCTGGCACCAACCTTTTTGACGGAAGCAGGGATTACACAGAGTTTGGTCAGCTCAGGGGTAACGACAACATCTATGTAAGGCTCAGATACAGTTTTTTCTAAAGTGTCAGCTCTGTATCTCCTGAAACTGCGAACACATGGAGTTTCAGCCCCTTCTGTTTGACAATCCTTCGGCAGTCCTCCACCATGAGCTCTATCTCCTCGTCTTTTCTTTCCTGGTTGTGGTGGAAGAGACCGAACCTTCTGGCCCCGCTCTCTATGGCAAGCTTCAGGGCATCTGTGTATACGGAGTGTCCCCAGCCAGGCATGTAGTCAGATGGTGTGTATTCTGCATCATGGAAGAGGAGGTCTGCATCCCTGCAGAACAGTGCGTATTTGTCAGGGGGGAGCCCTCCAGGATGGGCATGGGCAAGCTCGTTATCTGTAAGGAACACGAAACTGCGTTCTCCATCCTCGAGCCTGTAGCCCACACCCCTGTTTGTGTGGTTAAGGGGTATGGTCTTCACAAGCACAGAACCTATGTGGAATCCCTCTGGCTCTGTGGTGTGAAAGGTGAGCTCTGCGTGTATGTCCTCAAGCCTTACGGGAAAGTACGGTGGTAGCATGGTCTTGGATATGATGTTTCTTACAGAATCCTGGGTGGCATGGTAGCCGTATACATGTATCCGTGAGCCCTCTGTATAGAGGGGTTTGAAAAAGGGGAAACCCAGAAGATGGTCCCAGTGTGAATGGGTAAGCAGTATGTGTATGGTTGAGGTTTTCTCCCTTACGAGCCTTGCGCCAAGCCTTCTTATACCTGTGCCCGCATCTATTATGATGAGCTCGCCCTTACTGCCCCTTACCTCTATGCAGGTGGTATCCCCGCCATACTTTATGTATTCTCTTCCGCATACAGGTATTGAACCCCTTGCACCCCAGCATCTTACAAGCATAAACCGCCCTCTAATCCTCCGTGGTGTGAAGCCCTATTATAATAGGACAGCCAGAGGGGAGTCAACTCTGAAACCTCTCCAGGGCAGTCCTTCTTACCTCATCAATGACTTTTTTAAGTGGCACTGCCCTGTCTGTGGCTATTTTTCTACAGTCCTCGTACTCGGGCTGTATGTTCACACACCTTCTGCCAAGAAGGGCTATCTTGACCCTTACCTCACCGTAAGGGGTCTTGAGTTTTTCTGTTTTTCTTTCAAGGCATCTTCGTTCCACACTGTAGTATCTTATGCCAATGGATGTGGACTCCTGTAATATAACCTCCATGAGATGGTCCTTTTTTGCCTCATCCGCCACGACTGTAAGGACCGTTGCGGGTCTGTTCTTTTTCATCACCACAGGGGTGAAGAACACATCCAGTGCACCCTCCTTAAGGAGCCTTTCCATAAGGTAACCGCACAGCTGGGGGTTTGCATCGTCCATGTTGGTCTCGATGATGATGGCCCTTTCGGAGCCCTTTTCCAGCCTTCCTGTTATAAGGCGCAGTATGTTTGGTATTTCCTCAAGCTTCCATCCGCCGATTCCATAGCCTGCATTTTCAACTATCATATCGGGCATGGGGGAGAACTCGTCCACAAAGCTTTTAAGTATGAGTGCACCTGTTGGTGTTGTGAGTTCCCTTTCCACGGGCGAGGGAGCAACAGGTATACCCTTGAGCAGTTCAACCGTTGCGGGTGTTGGAACGGGCAGACGCCCGTGCATTGTATCCACCCAGCCCGAGCCAGTGGGCACCTTTGAGCAGTATACCCTTTCAAACGACAGTTCCCTCATTCCCACACACACAGAGACTATGTCCACTATGGAGTCAACTGCCCCCACCTCGTGAAACTCCACCTCCTCGGGCTCGATGCCGTGCACCTTTGCCTCAGCGCCTGCAAGAAGGGTGAACATCTCTATGGCCTTTCTTTTCACAGCCATGTTAAGGCTACTTTCCTCAAGGAGTTTCCTTATGTCCCTGAACCTTCGGTGGGGATGCCTTTCAGTTGTTCTCACCCTGAAGCGCGTGCCCTCTATGGAGTGGCGTTTTTCCCTTTTAACCTCTATGGTGTAGCCCGTAAGGGGAAGTTTTTTAAGCTCCTCTTTGAGTGTTTCAGGCTCAAGCCCTGCATCTATGAGTGCTCCAACGAACATATCTCCGCTTATGCCTGCAGGACAATCTATGTAGAGAACCCTCATGGCAGGTTATCTCCCCTGTTTATAAGGCTTGCCACATATCCTGCACCGAAGCCGTTATCAATGTTCACCACCGCCACTCCTGCGGAACAGGAATTTAACATGGCAAGCAGTGTGGTAAGCCCGCCAAGGTTGGCCCCGTAGCCAACACTGGTGGGTACCGCTATGACAGGCCTTGCAACAAGGCCTCCCACAACGCTGGGCAGGGCACCCTCCATGCCAGCAACAACTATCAGCACATTGGCAGAGAATATTACATCCTTTTTGTTAAAGAGCCTGTGTATGCCCGCAACACCCACATCGTATAGCCTTTCAACCCTGTTGCACATACACTCTGCGGTTACAGCAGCCTCTTCTGCCACAGCCATGTCAGATGTGCCTGCGGATATGACCAGTATGGTGCCCCTGCCCGCAGGCCTTACCGGATGGCTCTTTATAAAGAGGGTTCTGCCCGCAGGGTTGTGTTCTGCCCCTGGGAATGCCCTTTTAAGGGTGCGTGCCTTCTCTGGTGTGAGTCTTGTTATGAGCACATTTTCCTTTCTCTCAAGCAGTGAGCGGGCTATCCTTTTAATCTGTGCGGGGGTCTTGCCCTCGCCGAATATGACCTCTGGAAAGCCCTGTCTCAGGGAGCGATGGGTGTCTATGGTTGCAAACTCAAGCTCCTCAAAGGGCAGTCTCTTAAGCTCCTCGATGGCCTGATTTATGTCTATACTTCCATCTTTAACCCTTTCAAGAAGTTTCCTTAGAAGCTCTATGTTCATGGGAGAACACTCCCCACCACATGTTGTGTGTCTATGACCAGTATGGGTCTGCCCTGGGCATCAACGATGTAGCCGTTAATACCCTTTACAAGGGCTACTGGCTGTTGCAGGGGTTTTATGTATGCTTCAGCCTCATCGTCAACGGTGTCCACAAACAGGGCACACCTTTTCTCACCATCGGATATTATCACCGAATCTGCGGGCTGAGAAGACTTATTGTAAGGTATTCCAATAATATCTGCAAGTACCCTTGCGGGGATTCTCTGTTCTCTGAAGACCACACAGCCTGTGTCAATCCATTCGGGCTGTGCCTCTATAACTCCCTCCACATTCTTTACAGGTATGGCGAACCTCTCACCACCTGTGTTAACGAAGAGTACCCGCATTATGGATGCCATGCGTGGAAGCTCCATGATAACTGATGTGCCCCTGCCAGGACTGGAGCTTATAGAAAGCCTTCCACCCACAGAGAGGATTCTATCCCTTACCGCATCCATACCAACGCCCCTTCCCGAGACCTCCGTGGTCTTATCTTTAAGGGTGAGCCCTGGTGTACACACAAGAAGCAGTATCTCTTCATCGCTCATTTTCTCTATCCTGCTTCTTTCAACACCGCTTTCTATGGCCTTCTCTATGAGCTTTCTGCGGTCTATACCCCTGCCATCGTCTGAGACCTCCACCGTGACGGTATCCTTCTTCTCAACCGCCCTTATGGTTATACGCCCTGTCTCTGGTTTTCCCGTGCTGACCCTCTCCTCCGGTGGTTCTATACCGTGGTCTATTGAATTTCTTATCACATGCAGGATGGTGTCAGAGAGGGCCTCGAGTATGGATTTATCGAGCCTTGTTTCAGCCCCTTCTATGACAAGCTCTGCCTTTTTGTTCATCTGTCTTGAAAGCTCCCTTACGAGCCTTGGAAGCCCGTCGGTAAGAAGGCTCAGTGGAACAAGCCTTGCAGAAAGGATATGGCCGTTGAGCTCCTTAAGGGTCTTTCCAAACCTGTAGAGTATGTTTCTGAACCTGAAGGGGTCAGGCCATGTGCTCAGCTCCTTAAGCTCTGAGAAGACGGTTATAAGAGAGGCGGTTGCTCTCAGCAGTTCATCGAACAGCCAGCCCTCAACCTTTATGGTGGACTGGCGAGGTATCTGGTGTGCGGTTGTAACCGCAGGTTTTGCCTCTGCCTCTGTGAGTGTGCCCTTCAGGGCACACTCAAGGGTGTTTACTATGGCGGTGACATCTATATCATCTATGGATAGGCCCTCTTCCAGACGGTCTGTCATCTCTCTTAACACATCGAGTGCAGTGAACAGAACCGTTATTATCTCTCCCGTGGGTCTGAGTTTTTTCTCCCTTATGGCTGTAAGAAGCCCTTCCTGTATGTGGGCAAAGCGCATCATCTTCTGATAGCCCATGGATGCACACATGCCCTTTATGGAGTGGTAGTGCCTGAAAAGGCTTTCCTGGATTCTGCTATCAAAGGGGGTCTTTTCAAGATTTACCAGCTCTTTCTCTATACGGCCCAGGCGGTCTCTTACCTCTTCTATGAATATCTTTCTGTAGTCGGGTTTGTTCATATCAGTGGAAGGACTCCAGAATCTTTTTGTACACTGCCTCGGGGTCTATAACATCGAACATTATGCCCCTGTAGCGCATCCTTGCGGATATGTATTTTTCGGTGTTTACAGGGTTCAGGGTACAGTCTTTTCTGTCCACAAACCTGGGGCTTACATCCCCCAGGGAAAGGGCAAACCTTCTGTCATCTTTATTGAGTATCACTACTGTGAACGGTCCGTAGGTTCTGCCATCTTCAAACAGCTCCTTTATGTCTGCCACCACAACGAGCTCTGTTCTGTGGGCTATTATTCCCCTTACGGGAGGTCCTGTGTGGGGAAGAAAGAATATGTTCTCTGCGGTTACCACTCCCTCTACTGATGCGGTGTCTATGGCGAACCTTCTGTTGTCCAAAAGGAATATAAGCATATCACAGTTTGAATCTTGATATTGCGTTTTTAAGCTCTGCAGAAAGCACAGAGAGTTTTTCCACAGCCTTTACGGTATCCTCCATGGCATCCTGGTGTTTTTCAACAGCCTTGTCAACCGTTTCCGTAACCTTGAGGTTTCTCTCCACTATGTTTGCTGACTCCTCGATTACCGAGACCGTCTCGTGCGAGGTGGTCTTCTGTCTTTCCGTCATGTTCAGAACCAGTGTTGCCTTTTCTGCAACCTCTGCGGTGTAGCCCGTTATCTCATCGAGTATGTCCCTTATGCGTTTTATGTCTTCTCTGCCCTCCTTTATGGAGAGGGTTCCCTCGTTTGCCATTATAACAACCTGTTCTATATCTCTGGCAAGCTCTCTGACTATCTGTTCCACCTCTTTTACGCTCTTTGCGGTGTTGTCTGCGAACCTGCGGAATTCCTCTGCAACCGTAAGAAAGCGTGCCCTGTCTGCCTCTGTCTTTGTTGCCTCTATGGTGGCGTTGAGTGCGAGAAGGTCTGTCTGTTTGGATATATGGGTTATGGCATCGAGCACCCGTGGTATGTCGTCGAGCTTTTCCCTAAGTTTCGTTACAGACCCTGCCATCTTTTCCATGCCAGAGAATATCTCCTCGAATCTTTCTATAACAGATGTTGCCCGTCCAACCCCACGCTGTACCATGGTGTTTACCTTCTGTGAGGAGACTGCCTGCTGGGTTGTCTTTTCTGCGACATGGTCTGCGAGTCTGGAGACCTCTTTTATCATGTCAGAGGCGGTGTTTATGTGTCTTGCCTGGTCTATGGCACCAGTGAATATCTGTGAGGTGCCTGTTATAACCTGTCTTGCGGTCTCCTCCCCACGGTTTACAACCTTGAGGAGCACATTCTGTGTTTCACTGAGTTCCTCCACGGTGTTCTTTATCTGTCCCACAAGTTCCCTCAGGTTCGTAAACACCATAAGAAGGCTTCTTTCAAGCTCTGTGGTTTCGTCTGGAAAGGTCTTTCTTGATAGCCTTGGTTCTGCGTTTACATTGAGTTCTCCTGAGCTCACCTTCTCTGTCATCTTTTTTAGATAGGAGAAGTCCCTTGTAAACCTTTTTGTAAACACAGAGCCGAGTATAAGCCCTATAAGTATTGCCACCAGAAAGCCCAGCGGAAGGCGCATCCATTCCACAACGCCCATCTTTTCCACCATATCGGGTGCGAACGCTGCAACTGCAACGACCGCAATAAAGCCGAATATGAACTTGTATCCTATTGGTACCTTCATCATCTTCCTATGGTGATACGAAGTGCTGGTAGCCCTGTCTTGCACCTATGCTGAGCTCTTTTCCCATGTGGAGCACCTTTATGCCCTTTTCCTCTGTTACGGTGCCTATGGGTGTTATCCTTATGTTGAATCTTTTTGCCATAATCTGTATGGCATCCCTGTTTTCAGGTGGTGAGGTGAATAAAAGCTCGTAGTCCTCTCCACCTGTAAGTGCAAGTTCGAGCTTGCGTGCTCTGCTGATGTGGTATTCCCTCATCTCCTGTGAGAGGGGAATCCTCTCGCACACAACTGTTGCTCCCAGGCCTGCCTTTTCTGTGATGTGTGCAAGGTCTCTCAGCAGACCATCGCTTGTATCTATCATGGCACTTACAAGCCCCTTTTCTGCAAGGGCCCTTGCAATGCCAGTCCTTGCGGTGGGATTAAGGTGTTTGAGCACCGCTCTTTTAAGGTCTGCCTTCTCAAGGGCGCCAAACCCCTGTTCTCTGAGTATCTCGAGTCCCAGGGCACTGTCTCCTGGTGTTCCTGTTATGTATATGAGCTCTCCTGGTCTTGCCCCTGTTCTGTAGGCTATCCTCTGTTTTTCCGCCTCACCCACAAGTGTTGTGGTTACAGAGAGTTTGTCCGCCCTTGAGGTATTGCCACCCACAAGGTGTATCCTGTACTCGGTGGTGGAGTCCTTTACACCCCTGTAGAGTTCCTCCACGAGCTCAAATTCCGTATCTTCGGGCATGCTGACCGCTGTGAGCAGAAAAAGCGGGGTGCCCCCCATTGCAGCTATGTCAGACACAGATATGGCAACCGCCTTTCTGCCAAGGTAATAGGGTGGTGTGTATCTTCTATCAAAGTGCACACCCTCTATAAGGGAGTCCATGGTGAGCAGAAGACAGCGTTTTTCTGTGATGGCGGTTACAGATGCATCGTCGCCTATGGATTTGATTATGCGGGGATGTTGTGTCTCAAAGCTCTCACGGATTCTGTCTATTATATAGTCTTCGCCAAGCTTTTTAATCTTCATTCAACATCAGGGGCTTGTGTGAAGCCTTTTTACGGCTCTGGTCTTTCTTGCCTCTTTTTTATTCTTTTTGAGCACCAGTTCAAGCACCTCATCCATGTGCTTTACGGGTATGATGTTGAGTTTCTCCCTTACATTTTTGGGTACCTCTTCGAGGTCTTTTTTGTTCTGTTCTGGTATTATAACAGTTTTTATCTTTGCCCTCAAAGCGGCAAGGCATTTTTCCTTTATACCTCCCACGGGAAGCACCCTTCCACGCAGTGTTATCTCGCCTGTCATGGCTATGTCCTTATCCACGGGTATCTGTGTGAGCACAGATACCGTGGCTGTTGCCATGGTTATGCCTGCAGAGGGGCCGTCTTTTGGTATGGCTCCTGCGGGAACATGAATGTGTATGTCGGTCTTCTTGTAGAAGTCCTCATCGAGGCCGAATCTTTTTGCCCTTGAGCGTATGTAGCTCAAGGCAGCCTGAGCGCTTTCCTTCATCACCTCGCCCATGTGGCCTGTAAGGGTAAGTTGTCCCTTGCCCTTCATGGTGGTTGCCTCCACATAGAGTATCTCACCACCGGTGGGTGTCCAGGCAAGCCCTGTTGCCACACCTATCTCGTCTGCCTCCTGCTCTCCCTCTGATATGTACTTTGGCACACCCAGGTATTCACTGAGGTTGTCTGGGTTTATCTCGTAGTGCTGTAGTCTGCCTGATGCAATGTTTTTTGCCACCTTTCTGCATATGGCTGCAATCTCCCTTTCGAGGTTACGCAGGCCGGCCTCCCTTGTGTACTCGTTTATTATTTTTCTTATGGCGTCATCTGTTATGGTTATTATGTTTGGTTTGAGCCCGTTTTCTCTTATCTGTCGTGGTATTATGTAGCGACGGGCTATGACCAGTTTTTCCTCCTCGGTGTAGCCAGGTATGTCTATTATCTCCATTCTGTCCCTCAGGGGAGCTGGTATCGGGTCTGTAAGGTTGGCGGTTGCTATGAACATAACCTTTGAGAGGTCAAAGGGCAGGTTCAGGTAGTGGTCGCTGAAGGCATGGTTCTGCTCGGGGTCCAGCACTTCGAGCAGTGCGGAAGAGGGGTCACCCCTGAAGTCTGCACCTATCTTGTCTATCTCATCGAGCATGAACACGGGGTTAAGTGTGCCTGCCTGTTTCATGCCCTGTATGA
This sequence comes from bacterium, assembly GCA_027017505.1. Classification (GTDB taxonomy): domain Bacteria; phylum Desulfobacterota; class GWC2-55-46; order GWC2-55-46; family DRQE01; genus DRQE01. The sequence continues at coordinate 2,258 of JALUQR010000046.1, read as the reverse complement.
TTCTTCCCGGCATTGCACCCACATAGGTTCTTCTGTGTCCTCTTATTTCTGCCTCGTCCCTTATACCACCAAGGGATATTCTTACAAACCTTCTGCCCAGTGCCTTTGCTATGGACCTGCCCAGAGAGGTTTTGCCCACCCCTGGAGGCCCAACAAAGCAGAGTATGGGGCCTTTGGTCTTCTTTTTCAGCTTTCTTACCGCAAGGTATTCAAGTATCCTTTCTTTTACCTTCTCAAGGTCGTAGTGGTCTTTATCGAGTATGTCCTTTGCACGCTGTATGTTCAGGGTGTCCCTGGTCTGTTTGCTCCAGGGCAGTTCCACGAGCCATTCAAGGTATGTTCTGGTTATGGTTGCCTCTGCTGCATCGGGGTGCATCATCTCAAGGCGTTCCACCTGCTTGAGGGCCTCTTTTTCCACCTCTGCGGGCATCTTTGCCTTTTTAATCTTTTCCCTGAATTCCTCAAGCTCCTCGGTTGTCTCCTCCATATCGCCGAGCTCACTCTTTATGGCCTTCAGCTGTTCACGCAGGTAGTACTCGCGCTGGGTTTTGTCCATCTCCTCTTTTGCCTGGCTCTGAATCTTTGCCTGTACCTGTGCGAGCTGGTATTCCTTTGTGAGAAGCTCGTTAACCCGTTCGAGCCTCTTTACAGGGTCAAGTGTTTCGAGCACACTCTGTGCCTCCTGTATCTTAAGCCCCAGGTTTGCTGCCACAAGGTCTGCAAGTCTTCCCGCATCCTGTATGTTCTCCAGTATCATCATGACCTCGGGGAAGACCACCTTGCCGAGGGAGGTGAGTTTCTCAAGCAACTCCTTTACATTGCGCATGAGGGCCTCAACCTCTATGGGAGGGTTCTCAAGGGGTGTTTCCTTTATCTTGTTTATCTCCACAGAGTAGAATGGCTCTGTCTGGAGGAACTTCTCTATCTTTGCCCTCTGTAGCCCCTGCACCAGAACCTTCACCTTTCCATCGGGCAGTTTCATCATCCTCATTATCATGCCCACGGTGCCGAACTCGTAGAGGTCTGTGGGCATTATCTCTTCCTTGGTTATGTCCTTCTGCGTGGTAAGGAATATAAGGCGGTCTCTTGTGAGGGCATAGTCTATGGCGTTTATCGAGAGGTCTCTGCCTACAAAGAGTGGCACTATCATGTAGGGGAATATAACCACATCCCTTAAGGGCAGAAGTGGCAACACCCCTGGTATTATGGGCTCGTCCTCTTCGGGTCTCTGTTCTGGTTCCACAAAGGGCTGTTGAGGTGTTTCCTTTCTTTCTTCATCCATCTTCAAGACTCCTTTATGCGGACTCCACTGT
>JALUQR010000046.1:0-935 GCA_027017505.1 bacterium | reverse complement strand
GGGTATGGGCAGTTCTATAACACGGAATATCCTTCCAAAGGAGCGCTCCATGCACACATAGTTTATGTTTCTGTCCTCAAAACATTCATACTTGAATGCCTTTATGTTTATGGTATCCCTGAATGCAACGACCTCTATGTCCTCACGCCTTACCCCTGGCATTTCCACCTCTATGATGAGCTCCTTTGAGGTGGAATACATATCTATATAGGGCATGTGGCTTACCAGCTCTGTGCACTTGGGGTCATCTGCTATGCTTTCCTGGACGAACTGCAGTGTGCTGGTGTCTCCCAGGGAGGTATCGGCCATCTTCTTCGGGGTCTTTGCCATTTAGACCTCACAAAAGTTTCTTAAGAAACCTTCTGAGCTCTCCACGGAACTCTCTTCTTTTAAGGGAGAAGGCGATGTTTGCCTTTATGAAGCCCAGTTTATCTCCCGCATCGTAGCGTGTGCCCTCAAACTGGCAGGCATACACCTTCTCTCTTGCAAGAAGGTTCCTTATTGCGTCAGTAAGCTGTACCTCACCACCCCTTCCGGGTGGGGTCTTCCTCAGGGCATCGAAGATTGCAGGGGTGAGTATGTATCTGCCCATTATTGCAAGGTTAGAAGGTGGATTTTCCCCTGGTTTTTCAACCAGATCCTCCACCTGGTACACACCAGGTGCAACCCTCCTGCCCTTTATTATTCCATACATGTGGGTTTTGCCTGCAGGCACCCTTTCCACCGCAAGCACAGACCCGCCAAACCGCTCGTACACATCCATCAGCTGTTTCATCACGGGAACCTTTGAGTCAATTATATCATCACTCAAGAAAACTGCAAATGGCTCACCACACACAACACCCTCTGAATGCATTATGGCATCTCCAAGCCCCTGGGCCATCTTCTGACGCACATAAACATATTCGGCAAGTTCTGCCAACTGTTTAACACTT
>JALUQR010000045.1 GCA_027017505.1 bacterium | reverse complement strand
CAGCTTCTTCCGATAAAGGAGAACGAGGAACGGGGGGTGCGCTGGGGTGAGCCAAGGTCCAGGGTAAGGGGAATATGCTACAGCTACAACCATTCAAAAAACTACGGGTTCATGCGGTTTCTGAAACACATTGGCCCTGGCCTCTGGGTTACAGACACAAGAAGACCTGAATCACCCTACGAGACCGCATTTGCCCATGAATCCAACTTTGACCCCAGCGTTGATATAGATAAGCTTCCAAACCGTGAGTATATATTCGAGTTCGACATAGTTGAGGGTGAGGAGGGAAGGTTTCAGGCAGTAAACATAGTTAAGATCTTTCCCAGGGGCTAACCACCCTTCCTGTGTGAGAGCATTGCAAGTATTACACCGAGCCAGTAAAGGGCTATAAGTGGCATTGCCATGAGAAGCTGGCTGAACGGGTCTGGTGGGGTGAGAAGGGCACCTGCAACAAGGCTCAACACAAGGGCATACTTCCACCACCCCCTGAGGGTCTCCACACTCACCATACCGCTTCTTACAAGCACCACCACAAGCAGTGGCAGTTGAAAGGCCAGGCCAAAGGCAAAAAGAAGCCTTATGGCAAGCCCCAGATAAAGAGACATGGACACATAGGGTCTTAGCATCTCCCCGCTAAAACCCATAAGGTATCTGAAGGCAGGCGGAAAGACCACAAAGTAGGCAAACAGTATGCCTGCCACAAAGAGAAAAAAGGACAGTGCCACAACAGGCAGAAACACCCTTTTTTCCTGCTCGTAGAGGGCAGGTGCAACAAATGCCCACACCTGATACAGTATGTATGGCAGGGCAACCACCACAGCCCCCACAAGACCCACCTTGAGGTAGGTAAAAAAGGGCTCGGTAACTGTGGTGAACACCATAAAACGCTGTTCCTCTGGAAGATAGGGCAGAAGCGGGGCCACAAGAATCCCGTATAACCTGTCAGACCAGTGGTAGGTGAATACAAAGGCTATGGCTATACTTACAAGTGCCCTTATGAGCCTCTGACGAAGCTCTCTCAGATGACCCGTAAGGGTCATATACTGTGGGTCTTCTGCCATCTACTGTTCTTTTTCTTCCGGGTTCTCCCTCACCTTCTCAATCTCTGCGTGTATCCTGGAGGATGCATGTCTTAACTCCCTGAGAACCCTTCCAGCCTCCTTTGAAAGCTCCACCAGCCTTTCTGGACCAAGCACAATAAGGGCAACCACAAGTATTAGCACAAGCTCTGTAAAACCTATGCCAAACATGGATAAACACTTACCTCTTTACGGGTGGCACCACCATTACAGGAACCTCTGCATTCTTTATGACCCTGTCTGTGGTACCACCAAAAAGATAGCCCTCTATGCCACTTCTTCCAAAGGTTCCCATCACTATTATATCCATATTCTCCTCTCTGGCAAACCTCATTATCTCAAGATATGGTGTGCCACAGAGGAGCACCTTCTCGAAGTTCCTGAATCCCCTGAGTATGCGTTTTGTGAATTTCTCGAGCATATCGCTCGCACCCTTTTTCATCTCCTCATCGAGCTTTTCAAAGGAAAGATGGGGGATGTAAAAACCCGCAAGCTCACCCCTTATGTCAACCACATGTAGTACAAAGAGCTTGCCACTGTATTTTGTTGCAAGGGAAAGCCCGTATCTTAGGGCACTCTCTGAGGCAGGTGTAAAGTCCACGGGGACGAGTATCCTTCTAAAGTTTATACTCCTTCTTGCCATATCTCCTCCTGTGGTTTCTGGTTTTTGTGTTCATATCTACTTAACATATTACAGTCTGTTGTTTCAATAGATTTTCATTTGACCTTTCTGCCTGCAGGATGTTATAAATTTATCTGTAGTGGTCTTGAAGTGTGCAACCATGATAGCCCGCCTTCTCTATGTAAGCTGTATTGTAAGCGTATTTGCAGTATCCCTTCTGCTGTACCTGCTGGTTAACCTTAAGAGGATTCTGCTGTGGGCATCTTCTAAGGCTGTAAGGCTGACGGGGCTGTTTTTAAGAAAGGTGATAGAGGGGTCTGCGCACCACGGTGACAGGCTACAGCGGGCAGGTGCTATGGCTGGGTGTGTGGTGTTCATGGTTGCACTCTATGTGTACATACTCTACCCCTGGCAACAGCCCTTACCAGGAAAGCCAGGCCCTCCAGCACATCACATCTTCCCACCCCATATAACCAGGGGTAATATAAGCTCCATGGAAGTTGCCCTCACATTCGACGGTGGAGAGGATGCTGGCGAGACAGAACACATACTTTATATCCTGAGAACCAGGGGTATAAAGACCACCATATTCCTTACCGGAAAGTTCATGAAACGCCATCCAGAGCTTGTAAAAAAGATGCTCGAGGATGGCCATGAGATAGGCAACCACACGATGAATCATCCACATCTTACCACCTATTCAACCACATTCAGACACGACACCCGCGAGGGCATTACAAAGGAGTTTCTCAAAAGGGAGCTTGAAGAAGCGGAACTTCTCTTTCAGCGCATAACGGGCAGGAAGATGGCACCCCTGTGGCGTGCACCCTATGGAGAGATAAACGATGAGATACTCGGCTGGGCATACGAGCTTGGCTACATACATGTGGGCTGGACAGCGGACTACAGAAAAGGAGAAACCCTGGACAGCCTCGACTGGGTGAAAGACCCCTCTTCAAGATTCTACCTTTCCGCAGAGAAGATAAAGGAGAGGATTCTTAACTTCGGCAGGGACAGCCATGGTCTGCGTGGTGGCATAATACTGATGCACCTGGATACGGGAAGAAAAAAAGACAGAGTGTCGGAAAAACTCGGTGACATTATAGATGCCCTTATAGAGCGGGGCTACAGGTTTGTGAGGGTCTCAGAGCTTCTCAAAAACACCTACACAGAGAGGGTGGCCCTGCACAGGACATCTCCTTAAAGCTCAAGGGTTTTGAGTTTCTTAAGTACCTGTTCGTGGATTTCCTTTGGCTTTTTAAGTTTTCTCACCACCTTTCCCCCTTCTATAAGAGGGGTAAGAAGGTTTTCAGGTGTGCCACCGCAGGCACATCTTCCGGGTTCTTTTCCCAGTGGTGTTATAAGCCTTCTGCCACAGTCCTTACAGCGTATCACACTTTTTGCCCCGCTCCACTTGCCTCTTTTTGCAATGGGTCTGCCCTCTATCTCCATTATGTCCATGGAAAAGTCCACCACAGGTGCATTGCTTATGGATGTTCCCACCCCGAAGGCATCCACAACGGGTCTTAGCTCCCTCACCACATCTTCATCAAGTCCTCCACTGGCAAAGAGTTTCACATGGCCGTAGCCACGAAGGTCAAGCTCCCAGCGCACCTCCTGAAATATGCTGTAGAAGTTACCCCTTCTTGAAGACGGGGTGTCGAGTCTTACCGCAAAGAGTTTCTCACCCATGGCCTCTGCAACGCGCAGGGCCTCGAACTTTTCATCGTTGAAGGTATCTATAAGTGCAACCCTTTTTATATCGGGCTCGAGCACCTCGTCGAATGCCTTTATGGCATCCACGGTATCGCCCATAATCAGTATGAGTGCATGTGGCATGGTTCCCATGGGGTCTGCCTCTATGAGCTCAGCGCTCACTATAACCGCCACACCATCGCATCCGCCTATGAACGCAGACCTCTCTATCATGGGTGCTATCGCAGGATGCATCCTTCTTGCTCCAAAGCTTACAACCATTCTGTCTCCTGCTGCAATCCTCATCCTTGCAGCCCTCGTTGCAACACCACTTGCCTGGCATATGAGCCCGAGCATGGCTGTCTCAAAAACGCATATGTCCTGATACATGCCCTCTATCTCCATAACGGGCTCTCCGGGCTGGAATATCTCGCCCTCCTCCATGGCACGAATGTTTACAGGTCTGCCCTCCATAAGATGTGCCACCTCTTCGAGCCCGCAGAGCACCGCCCACCTCCACCCATCAGGAAGACTCTTGGCAAAAAACTCTGCCCTCACCCTCTTATCTATACCCTTTGCCCTTAGTATCTGCAGGGTCCTTGCAAAGTACACATCAGTAACCCTGCCCTTTTTGATGTCCTCAGGATCTGCCATATGGAACATAGCTGTGTGCACCTCCTTGAGTTGTTGGAGTTAGTGTAAATCTATCGGGTTTTAAGATGGTTGTCAACTCACAAGCTCTCCCCTGTCCTCCCTTGCAAACAGAAGCCCCAGCATGCCACCCACAAGTAACACAGAGCCCACACCAACAGGCCATATGCCAGGGTCTCTGTTTATGGTAAAAACACCGTACGAGGCAAGAACAAAGTCCACAAGGGTTATGGTACTGCCCTCAAGCTCAATCGCTGATGAGGGGGCAAGCCTTAAAAGTGCACTTCTTCCGCTATCTGCTATGACCTCTACAAGGGGTACAGCTGTGCCCTCTGTGTGTATTCTTCCAAAGTAAAATATCCTGCCCCGTGGAGAGGCGAAACTCCCCCTGGCCGAGACCTCTGTCTTTTTGCCATCCACATCTATGAGGAATCCCCTGAGGGTTCTACCGTGTCTCACATAGTAAAAGGCTATACCCCTGTATATGAGAGGGTCATTTATGCTCATCTCATCGGAGTATACTGGAATATCCCCTTCAAACAGTGTGATGGATACCTTAAGGTCTGTAAGCTCACCCGTGTGTGAGAACCTGGCATGCACGCCATCAAGCCTCATGTAGAGGTCTTCTGTGTGGGGCACTGCGAGCTTCTGCCCCTCTATTGCAACCGTGCCGTATGCCCTGAACCCGTAGGTACTGCCAGCAAGGTGTCCCAGAAGGGCAACAATAAAGCCCACATGCACAAGCTGTGGCAGAAGTGCCCTCAGGGGTGCCCTCTTTTTTAAAATCATATAGACCCTGTCAATAATACACACAAGGGTGTTTACCGCGAAAAGCGAGACCAGAACCACAAGAACCACTATCCACAGGGTGAGCCACGGATGCTCTGGAACCACCCTCCACAGATATGGAAAGAGAATCTCCATATCGAGCCTTTCGTAGAAGGCCCTGTTTCCTGCCACCACAAAGGAGCCCACAGCGGTATCCACACATATGAGCACCGTGAGTACCACCGTAAGCCCGGGTGAGCCAAGCCCTTTCCACACACCCTTAAGCATATCAGGGCTCTTTCTAACACATAACACTCACCCGTGTCAAACCACATATTCTTAAACCAGGGCTTGACTTATGTAAAAAAAATTAATATTATCAACCCTATGAAGGTACGAAAGGCTGTCTTTCCATCAGCAGGTTTTGGCACGAGGTTCTTACCCATAACGAAGGCCATACCAAAAGAGATGCTTCCAGTAGTGGATAAACCCCTTATCCAGTACTCCATAGAGGAGGCAAATGCTTCTGGTATTGAGCAGATAATAATAGTAACCAGCAGGGGCAAGACCGCCATAGAGGACTACTTTGACAGAGACCCTGAACTTGAGAGCTTTCTGCTGGAGAAGGGTAAAGAGGAGCTTGAAAAAAGTGTTAAACAGTTGGCAGAACTTGCCGAATATGTTTATGTGCGTCAGAAGATGGCCCAGGGGCTTGGAGATGCCATAATGCATTCAGAGGGTGTTGTGTGTGGTGAGCCATTTGCAGTTTTCTTAAGTGATGATA
>JALUQR010000044.1 GCA_027017505.1 bacterium | reverse complement strand
CCTGTAGTAGAGGTCTTCCCGAAAGCGCCCGCTTCTTACCGCCTCTTCAAGGTTGGTGTTGGTTGCAGCTATAACCCTTACATCCACCTCTATGGGCATGTTTCCGCCCACTCGCTCGAAGCTTCGCTCCTGGAGCACCCTTAAAAGCTTTGCCTGCAGATGCAGTGGCAGGCTTGAGACCTCATCGAGAAAGAGCGTGCCACCATCCGCATACTCGAACTTGCCTATCCTTCTTGTTACAGCCCCCGTGAAGGCACCCTTCTCGTAGCCAAAGAACTCACTTTCCATGAGCTCCGATGGCACCGCCCCGCAGTTTACAGGCACAAAGGGCTTGTCCCTTCTGGGACTTAAGCTGTGTATGGCCCTTGCAACAAGCTCCTTACCAGTGCCACTTTCACCCATGATGAGCACATTGGCAGATGTGGTGCTCACCCGCTTTATGAGCTCAAAGACCTTCTTCATGCGGGGTGTCTTGCTTATTATGCTGTGGTAGCCAAGTTTGTCCTGAAGTTCGTTCCTTAAGAAGGCTATCTCTCTGCGAAGGTTAACACGCTCGGAATAACGCTTTATTATGGAAAGAAGCCTCTCGGTATCGAAGGGCTTGGTCACATAGTCATAGGCCCCCATCTTTATGGTGTCCACAGCGTTCTTGGCACTGTCCGTGGCAGATATCACTATTATGCCTATGTCAGGGTCAACCTCCTTGAGGGCCTTTATGGCACTGAAACCGTCCATATAGGGAAGATTAATGTCCATGAGGACAAGGTCAACGGGCATGCTCTTTACAACCTCAACAGCCTCAAGCCCGTCAGAGACAGAGATGACCTCATACTGGTCTTTAAGAATAAGCCTCAGAAACTCCCTTATCTCTGCCTCGTCATCAACAATAAGTACTATGGGCTTTCTCATAGATGTTAACAACCCTTGTGTTAACAAGATGTTAATACATGTGGTCTCTTAAAACCTGCCTTTTATACGGTGGCCTGCTATTTTCTATCTAATAGCACAAAACATTCACTTTGTCAAATATCAGGGAAGTTGTTTTGTAATCTTTTGTTAAACCACCTATTTATCCACCTCTATATTGTAGGATTTGATTTTTCTGTAGAGGTGGCTTCTTTCTATGCCTATTGCGTCTGCTGTTTTGGAGATGTTCCAGTTGTATTCCCTGAGTTTTCTCTTTATGAATTCTCTCTCAAAGTGTTTTCTTGCCTCTCTGAGGGTCTCGCTTCTGAAGGGGTTTGTCTCTTCCATCCTGCTGTCTGGAAGGTGTTCCCGTATGTACTGTGGTATATCCTCAAGTGTTATGGTGTTTGAGCGCACCATTATCACGAGTCTTTCCATGAGGTTTTTAAGCTCCCTCACATTGCCAGGCCAGTGGTAGTGAATCAGTGCGTTCATGGCCCCTTCTGTAAGGTGTGGTATATCTTCTCTGGCGGTTGCCAGTGAGAACTCCTTTATGTAGTGTTCAACGAAAAGGGGTATGTCCTCTCTTCTCTCTCTGAGGGGTGGAACATGGAAGGGTATAACATTGAGTCTGTAGTAGAGGTCCTCTCGGAAGTTTCCATTCTGGATTTCCTCTTTCAGGTTCTTGTTTGTTGCTGCTATAACCCTTACATCAACGGTTATGGTTTTTGTGCCTCCCACGCGTTCAAAGCTTCTTTCCTGCAGTATCCTGAGTATCTTTGCCTGGGTCTTAAGGCTCATGTCCCCTATCTCATCGAGGAATATGGTTCCCCCCTCTGCCATATCGAACTTACCCTTTTTTGAGCCAACTGCCCCTGTGAAGGCACCCCTCTCGTAGCCAAAAAGCTCGCTCTCTATGAGTTCATCGGGTATTGCAGCACAGTTTACCGCAACAAACGGTTTGCCCGACCTCTTTGAATACAGGTGGATGTTTCTTGCGACAAGCTCCTTTCCCGTGCCGTTCTCTCCTGTTATGAGCACCCATGAGTCTGTGGTTGCAACCCTCTTTATGTCTTCTTTGAGCCGTCTCATAACAGGGGAGTTCCCTATAATGGCGTATTCTCTTCTTGCCCGCTCGAGAAACTCGCGGTTTTCCTCAGCGAGTCTTTTCTGCTCAAGAGCGTGTTCCACTGTAAGGAGGACCTTTTCAAGAGAGAGGGGTTTTTCCAGAAAATCATAGGCACCCAGTTTTGTGGCCTTCACCGCTGTTTCCACATTGCCGTGGCCTGAAATCATTATAACAGGCACTGCGGGGTATCTCCTTTTGAACTCCTTCAACACCTCTATGCCATCCATACCTGGAAGCCATATATCAAGTAGCACAAGCTCTGCCCCGCCATCGGAAAACCGCTCGAGTGCCTCCTTGCCATCCCTGACAGCCACAACCCTGTAGCCCTCATCGGAGAGCACCCCGCCAAGGGTATCCCTTATGTGTTTCTCATCGTCCACTATCATTATGGTCTTTTTCATATTGCTCCCACCTTTACAGGCAGTTCTATTATGAATCTCGTACCCCTCGGATGGTTATCCTTAACCCTTATGTATCCGTTATGGTCTGTTATTATCTCGTTCACTATTGCAAGCCCGAGCCCCGTTCCCGTCTTCTTTGTGGAAAAGTATGGTTCAAAGAGCCTTGCCTTGTTCTCTGCTGGTATGCCACAGCCTGTGTCACTCACCTCAAGGCGTGCAATGCCCAGGGTGCTATCGTAGTGGGTCTCAACGGTTATTGTGCCACCATCCTCCATTGAGTCTATGGCGTTGTCTATGAGGTTTATGAGCACCCTCTTTATCTTCTCCCTGTCTATGTCTATAACGGGTAGCATCGGGTCTGTCTCCGTGCGGAAGTCTATGTTTTTGTGTCCCGCTCTGTAAAGGGAAACGGTCTCTTCCACAATACTGTTGAGGTCATTTGGAGCAGGGTTTACGGAGGGCATCCTTGCAAAGTTTGAAAATTCGTTAACAAGGGACTTGAGTTCCTCCACCTGCTGGATTATGGTTCTGGTGCATTCATCGAATGTGGTATCCTCTGTGTAGAATCTGTCAAGGTATTTTCTTCTGAGCCTCTGTGCGGATAGCTTTATCGGTGTGAGCGGGTTTTTTATCTCGTGGGCGATTCTCTTTGCCACCTCCTTCCAGGCAAGCATCCTCTGGGTCTTGAGGAGGTCTGTAAGGTCATCGAGCACTGCCACCACACCAAGGTAGTTGCCATCCTCATCCCTCAGCACTGTGAGGTTAAGAAGCACGGTTATGACCCTGTCCCTGAGGGTTACCTTTATCTGCCTTTCCATGGACTCAAGCCCCTTTTCTCTTAGCTCTGTGAGCATTTTATCGAAGACCTCTCTTTCTTCCCTGCGCAGTACCGTATTGTAGTGTTTGCCGTTAACATTCTGTCCCTCAAGGCCGAGAAGCTCCATGGCAACCTTGTTGAGCGAGGTGATTCTGCCATCCCTGTCTATGGAGAGCACCCCTGCGGGTATGTTGCTGAGCACTATCTCTATGTATCTTCGCCTTCTATCAAGCTCTGCGTTTATCCTTCTAAGGCTCAGGTTTGCCTCCTCAAGCCGTGTCTTGCCTGCGCGCAGGTCCTCTGTCATGCGGTTGAAGGACTTTACAAGCAGGCCTATCTCATCGTTGGATGTTACATCTATCCTGTAGTTGAGATTGCCACTTGCTACCGCATGTGTTCCCTCTGCAAGCTCGAATATGGGCACCGTTATCTCCCTTGCAATGTAGCCACCTATCCATATGGAAAAGAACACTATAATGAGGGTTATAACCAGCAGTATCACGAAGTAGCTCGTTTTTATGGGATATCTGAGTATCTTAAGCTGTTTGTAGTTTTCAAAGGCACCTGCAATCTCCTTCATCTTCATAACGAGGCTCTGCGGTATGTAGTAGCTCACAGCCACTGCGCCCACAACCCTCTCGCCTGTCATTATGGGCACAATGCCCCTGACCACATCCCCCGTGTTTATGGTCTGTATAACAGTCTTTGCACCGTTTTCGAGCACATCCCTTACCGTCTCTTCGGCCACAGGTGGCACCATGCTGGCGTTGACCTCTTCTGACAGGCTGTATCCGAGCATTCTTCCATCTGCGGAATACACCTCCACGGATGCTATATCCTGGTTTTCAACTGTTGAGTAGATAAACCTTACGAGTCTGTCCTCATCCCTGTGGAGGCCCTCTGTGGCCACGGTCTTTGCCACCAGTCTTGCACTGGCAAGCATCCTGCGCGAGGTATCCCTGTAGTAGTTACGGGCAAGCTCTATGGACTCTTTGAGCGAGTCCTCTATGTTTATGGCAAACCAGCTGTCTATACTCCTGTTTATAAAACCTATGACCACAAAGAACAGCAGAAGCGTTGGTATTATGGTGAAACCCACGAAGGCTCCAACCAGCTTGGTTCTGAGTTTGGAGCCCATAAGTTTTTTTCTGCTCTCAAAGAACAGCTTTGCAGCATTGCGCAGTATGAGAAAAATAAGCACCACAAGCAGTATTATGTTTATGTTGATGAGCCCGAACACGAATATGTTGGTCTGAACGGGTATGTTCTCGCTTATTATGGCTATGTGGGATTCTATGTAGGTGAGTATGGCTATGAGGGATACTATAGCCAGTATTATGTAGAGTTCTCGCTGTCGCTTTCTCAGGCGTTGTTTTCGCATATAGTGTGAGCTCTCGGTCATGGCAGGGGTCCCCGGCTAAACACTGAATCTGTAAACATACCATCCTGTTTCAACATCCCAGAACCTAAGAAAGAACAGCACATATTTGAGAAAGAAGGGCAGTTTTACCGTATAGAGCTGTGCCTTGAGCCTTAACTCATACACCTCGCCCTTTTTGAGCACGGGCATCGGAGATATTACCATATCGGTAACGCTGGCCATAAGAAGACGCATCTTTTCCCTGTCCTTTACCTTCTGGGTGAGGTTTTTCTCATCCAGGGTTACCTCATAAACCTCTTTGAGTATATCATACCTTACCGTGTGGTTGAACTTCCAGGAGCCCACCAGTTCATCAGGCCAGAGGCTCTTTTTCCTGTAGAGTTTTATAACGAAGGTGAAAGATGTGGGTATACCGCTTTTTATGGCCTCCTCTATTTCCCTTGTAAAGGCATCTTTTATAAAGAAAGAGACCTTAAACCCCTGCGAATGCTCCACCCTGAGTTTTGTTATGTCAGCCCCCTGTGCGGGTGAGCAATAGAGTGCAACCACAAAGAGTATTATTGCAACGCAGACTCTCCCTGAAAAGCTCATCTACACAAAAGATGGGTATAGGATGTAGAGGTTATAATATATCCCAGTTTTCCACAGAATGCAACATCACAGCTACTTTTCCAGGGGCATGAGAAGAGACAGTGCGAACCTTTCGTGCTGATAGGAGTTGAAAGCGGGGAACTTTTTGAACACCCAGCCCTTTGCAACACTTTTGTCTTCCTTCAGGAGCTCAACGAGCACAGCGGGGTTGTTTGGCTCTACAGAGCGTGTGCCTATGTGGTCGCTGAATACCGCGTAATCTGGCAGAAAGGCCTCAACCTTTATGGAGTATCCTGTCTTTCCCACCTTCACCTCTTTACCTATATCCACCTTGACAACATCCTTCGTGTTGAGTTTACGGTCTGTAACCTCAAGCTGCACACCTTTC
>JALUQR010000043.1 GCA_027017505.1 bacterium | reverse complement strand
CATGGTATGTTGTCCACGGTATGTATATAAGCCCCCAGTAGAGTATTACCGTTGCAACAAAGGCCGTCATCAGCCATACCGCCACCTTCTTTTCCCTCCATCCCAGAAGGATTCTGCCGTGCAGTGCCACCGCATACAGAAGCCAGCTTACAACGAACAGATACTCCACGGTATCCCACATCCACCAGCTTCCGTGCAGTCTCGATGAGTAATAGGAACCTATAAAGAACGATATACTCTGTGCAGCCAGGCCGTAAAGTATGCCCCTTTCAAAAACCCATCTTACAATATCCCTGTCTCTGTGGGCACTGCCAGCCAGAACATGCACCGAGGCAATAAAACACACCGTATAGATGCCGTAGCCAATCCAGGCAAAGAGCACATGGAAGTAGACCAGAAGGCTCTTTTCAGATATTACAAGTGGCCTTATTTGAGTATCAAAAAACAGGCCATAAAGCAAGACAAAAATGGCCATACCCAGGGTGTACACAGAGAAGGCTTCTCTTCTGTGGAGGGCAAGGGATGTTACAAGCAGTGTAAGCGAGGCCATGAGGGTTTCCTCGAATGTGCCCAGTATTGGAGGGTGTCCTGACTCAATCCACCTGTAGCCCGTGACACATCCGACAAGAAGCAGGGATACCAGTATGGGGTATCTTCTGTATTCTACTCCCACAAGCATTGCCACCACCACCGATGCCATTGCACAGTAGATGGCTATGTATGCCCAGGTGTTCAACCCCTTCTGTTCCTCCTCTCCAAGAGCCTTAGGATAAGAGAGCCTCCTGCGAGCACAAATCCTGCAAAGACGAACCACTCACCAGGGTCTTTCACCACCCCCACGGTAACGAAGCGCCTGGTTCCCGTAAAGGTGAGTTTCATGTCCATAAACCTCACACTCTCACCAGGCCTTAACACACCATTGTACAGGGTTCTGGAAAGCCATTCCACCCTTACATGAAGGGCTGGCTCCCTTATGTACATACTTCTTGTGGAGGGTCTGCCCTTTTCGTCTGTGTGGTAGTCGGGATAGAGTCTCATGTATATCCTGTAGCTTCCGAGTTCTATGTGGTCCTCGTTGCCAGGTGGAAACACATTCACCCTGAGCACATCCTTGAGCACAATATCCGTGCCCTTTTTGATTATCACCTCTGGCACTATGCCATAGCCTGTAAGCCTCAGGCGTGCCCCGCCTATGGTTGGCCCTCGGTTGAGTTCTATATCTGCCGTGTTTGCGGATGTTGCAGGAGGATATCTTATGGTTGCCTTAAGCCCTGTAAAGTAGAGCCTGTGCTCCCAGAACACGGGCTCTATCTTCTCCACATAGAAGCCCACATCCTTTGGGGCAAGGGTGTGAAAATTCCTTCCCGCATTATGCCTTATGTATTCTTTCTCCTCTCCCATAAAGAGGCCCTCTTCAAGCACAACCGCCTCGCCCTCAAACCTGTAGACAAGGCTCACCCCTATACCCATAGCTATTATCACAAAGGATATGTGGAAAAAAAGATTTGCCCTGCGGGCATAGGGCTGGGTGAAGAGGCTTAAAAGAAGGTTTACAAGAAATACCACACCCCACACCATAAGCGGGGTCCACACCATGTAGAAGGCAGGAGGCCTTAACTCAAACACCCACAGAACGGTAAGAACAACTGGAACTATAATGCCTGTTTTGAGGACCGTCAGGGTAAGTCTTTTTGAGCCGAGATACTCTATTATATCTTTCATCATAGTGCTGGCTGGCCCTGCAACCGCTGTTCAAGCTGTTCAAAAGGGAAAATTCACACCTGATCTTGCAATGGCTGTTTTCAAAAGGGAGAATCCTTAATTTTTGAGGGAAAGAGCCCGGAAAGATTTACACTCACATGACAGCCTTCTTTCTGGCCTTTCTCTGTGTAATGTTCAGCAGTTTTTCCACCTCTTCAGGCACCCTTCCCAGGTCTCCCATCTTTTCCACAAGGAAGGAGCTACGCATCATGAGCCTCATTGCCTCAAGCATGTAGTCCCTTTTAAAGTCATCCTTTATGGAGGCAACCTCCCTTAGTTTACCCATATAGAAACGCCTGTAGCAATCAACTATTGCGCTGTCTATCTCCTCGAGGGTGAGCTTCAGTGGCTTAACCACGGGGTCTATGAGGTTGTATTTTCTGTAGTCCCTTACCTTTATGTGGGGTTTGAGTGTCTCGTAGATATCCGCATATGGCCACGGAGAGATTGCAAGGAAGTGGCAGAAGTCCGGGTTATACTCTATTGCCATCTGGAGGTTTCTCTCTATGGATTCTCTGGTCTCTTCGGGCAATCCCAGTATGAGGGATGTTTCTGTTATTATCCCGTGTTCGTTGAGAAGCTGTAGGGCGGTCTTTGCGTCCTCAACCTTTATGTCTTTCTTAAAGGCATCTATTGTGCCCTGTTCTCCTGACTCTATGCCCACATATATGTGTATTATGCCTGCGTCCCTGTACTTGTGGAGTATGTCTCTATCCCTCAGTATGTCCTCCACCCTTGTTTCCATAAGGAGCATCACATCGAGTGATTCCTCTATAAGCAGGTCCAGGAATCTTTCCCAGCGTTCTCTATCGTGTGTGGGGTAGTCATCTGTAAGGAGTATCACATTCACACCGAATCTGTGATGCTGTAGTTTTATATCTCTTAAGAGGCTTTCTGGTGAGCGAGGTCTCCAGGTTTTACGCCAGAACATGCGCTGTGAGCAGAAACTGCACTCCTTGTTGCATCCCCTTGAGGTGTCCAGTGCACCGAGCCTTGAGTCTGGTATGACGAAGTATCTGTAGTCTTCCCAGTCAAGCAGTTCCCATGCCTTTGGAAGCTCGTCGAGCTCTTCCGGGCTCATAAGCTCACGCTCTTCTGTTACCACCACAGAGCCGTTCTTTCTGTAGGCAAGCCCCTTTACCCCGTGGGGCTCTGTGCCCTTTTCAAGGCAGTCCAGAAGCTCAACCATGGTCTTTTCGCCCTCACCGCGCACTATGTAGTCCACATCGGGTGAGAGCTCAAAGACCTCTTCGTACATGAATGTTGGGTGAATGCCACCGAGTATGGTTTTTATTGATGGGTCTATCCTTTTTGCCCTTTTGAGAGTCTCCAGTGCATCTGGAAGGGTACATGTGATTGATGTGGTTGCCACATAGTGTGGGCTGAGCTCTTTTATCTTTTCCTCTATCTCGCGGTGTCCCACCATCTTGGTCATGGCATCGTAGATGATGGGCTCGTAGCCTGCCTCTTTCAGACTACCTGCGAGATAGACCATATGCAGAGGAACCCACCTTCCCGCCACCTCCACCACCCCTGCGTGGAATGGTGGGGTTATGAGCAGTATGCGTCTTTTCATCAGCCCGTAATCCTGTTCATCACCTCTTCTAAAGCGTCTCCCTCTATGACACCCACAACGCGCTCCACTATCCTGCCCTCTTTATCTATGAATACCGTAAGTGGCAGGGTGTTCACCCCGTAGTTGCGTGCAATGGAGCCATCCTCATCATAGCCCACAGGTGCTGGCATGTTGTTCGCCCTTATGAAGTCAACTATATTTGCCTTTCTATCGAGCACCCCTATCCCCATGACGAACACCCCTGGGTATCCTCCCGTGAGGGCATCGAATATTCTCTTGCAGGCATGACACCAGCTTGCGGTAAAGTGAATCACCACCGCCTTACCACGAAGCTCTGAAAGTGTGATTGTTTTGCCCTCCCAGTGTCCGTCTCCTCCGCCAACAATCCTTACAGTAAAATCAGGGGCACTCTGTGTCTGCAGGCCCTCTGTGCATCCTGCAAGCACAAAAACGAGAGAGAAAAGAACACACACCCTTCTCATCTTCTCAGGCTACCCACTATAAGACCCCCCAGGGCACCGAGCAGTGTGCCCGCAATCTCGTGTATTATTGCCATGGAATGGAAGAAACCCGCCTCTGTGCCAAACCACCAGGATACAAACCACACACCCACACCAAGCCCCACAAACGCACCCACCAGAAGGGGTACAAAGAGGCCCTTCTTGGCCCTCAGCCTTCTTCCACATGTTGGACACACACCAGAGGGGGTCTCCATCGGTTTTAATCTCCTTTTATCATCGGTATTTAAGGATTATATCATAACAGAAGGGCTGTTTTAAACCCTTTTCATCTGTGGGCTTGACTGGGGGTCAGAACCTCTGGGGCATTTCCTCAAGGAGGAGTCTTTTCTTAACCGTTCTTCCTCTGCGTATTACCGTGAGTGTTATCTCCTGGCCAACCCTGAGCTCATCCATTATTTCATCGAGGTCATCCATGGTCTTTATGGGCCTTCCGTTTATGGCAACTATGAGGTCACCCCCTGCAAGAAAGAGAAGATTTCCTGCCCTCATGTAGTGTGTGCCACCCATAAGACCTGCTTTATGAGCAGGGCTGTTGGGAAAGACCTCTGCTATGAGAACCCCTGGCTGTGGCAGGCCGAGAAGTGGTGCAAGCCTTTCGTCCACATCCTGTCCCTTTATACCCAGCCATGGCCTTGCAACATAGCCCTTCTCCATGAGCTCCTCAACAACACGCTTTACCCTGTTTACAGGTATGGCAAACCCTATTCCTATATTTGCACCCACAGGAGAGAATATGGCAGTGCTCACCCCTATCATCCTGCCCTCTGTGTCAAGAAGTGGCCCGCCTGAGTTGCCAGGGTTTATTGCCGCATCTGTCTGTATAACACCCCTTATTATTCTGCCGTCCTCTGTTCTGAGCTTTCTTCCAAGAGAGCTTATTATGCCCACCGTGAGGGTTCTCTCAAGCCCGAAGGGGTTGCCTATAACGAGCACCTTCTGACCCACCTTAAGTTTTGAGGAATCCCCGAAGGGTATGGTCTTCAGCGGTCTGCCCCCTGTGTCTATCTTGAGCAGTGCAAGGTCATCCTGCGGGGCAACCCCCACAAGCTCTGCACTGTACTTTGTGCCATCGTGAAGCGTTATCTCAAGATACCTGGCATTTGCAACCACATGGTAGTTGGTCACTATGTAGCCACGCTCATCTATTATTGCACCTGAGCCAGTGCCCTTCTCTGGCACAGGGTTGTAGAAGAAGTCATAGGCAACTATGGTGGTGCTTATGTTTACAACAGCACTGCTGTACTCCCTGTAGACCCTTATGTTTACCTCTTCGTCAGGGGTGAGCCCCCCTGCGGGAATGGAAAAGAGCACACAAATAAAGAACACTATGTAAAGGAGATGTGCCATGATAGAGGAAATATACCACGCATCCTTCCTTTTTCAACCCGTATAAATGTGTTTACCCGCAGTGTTTTTTCCTGTATAATTTAGCTGGCTGTCTTTTCCGATAAATATGTAAAACCATCTAAAAGGAGTGTTTCCATGACAGCAAGAGGTGTTATTCATCTGCTGATGATTATGTTTGTTGTACTGCTCGTTCCTCTCAGCAGTGTTGCAAAGAAGTCCTTCAGGGAGCAGTTCATAGACAACTACAGAAACAACAGGTTTCAGGCACAGGTTATACTGGTAAAGCGTAACAAGGCCATTCTTGAAGAGGAGATAAGAAAACTCATAGAGGAGGCAAAACGCCCCGGGCTAAGCTTCAGGGAGAAGATGAACCTTCTTGACATTGCCAGTGCCATGGCAACCATGCACATGCAC
>JALUQR010000042.1 GCA_027017505.1 bacterium | reverse complement strand
GTCTTTTCATACCACCCTACCTCCTTTTTTCGTATTTGTTCGTAAAACCTGTAAAACACACCCCTAAGATTATCCCATACCTCTACCGAGAAAAAGCCGAGATTTGACGCAAAAAATCCACCTCTCGGTCAAAAAACGCACACCCGTTACAGAACCGCACACCCCGTCTGAATGAGCCCACATACAGCAAAGGGCCTGATAACAGAGGATAAATCCACCCTGACGCATACATGGGTGTGCCCCTTGAGACCACACGGGTGTGCGAAAACGCACGGTAGTTGATACTGTCTTCGTGATGGAAGCTCTGTTTTGTCTTTAATTTTCAACCACTTACACGGATGGCACGGTTCTTGTAGTTTCTTACAGGCAGGAGGTGGACGAAAGATGAGGATTAATGGTGGAATTCTGGTTATCCTTCTGGCTGGTATTATTGTATTGAGTGGAACGGGTTCTGTGTATGGTGGCAGTGTGAGTGCAAGGATGAGGGTTACTGCGGTTGTGCCACCCATGGTCTCCGCAGAGGTCATAAGGCAGGCAGACACCGTAAGGGTTACCCCATCTGACATAAGGCGTGGTTATGTGGTGGTAAGGGCAGGCACGGTGTTGAGGGTGGAGACCAACACCTCTTATATCATATACTTCGAGCGTTCTTACACGGGTCCGTTCAGCGGTATAGAGGTCACCTCAGGTGGTTCAACTGTGAGGGTAGATACGGGTGGCACCCTGTACGAGCCCTACAGCGGTAAGCCCAGATACACGAAGGTTATAGACTACACGCTCTTTCTTTCTGCGGATGCCAGGCCAGGGCTTTACCCCTGGCCACTTGTGATGGGCACCATGGGTGAGTGAAGGGGTCAGGGTGTGTTCCCGCTTATGGAGATGTAGAGCTCTTTAAGCCTTTCGGAGGGACTCATATCAAGGCTTTTGCGAAGCAGGCTTGAAAACTCCCTGTATACCTTTACTGCGCCTGCCCTGTCTCCTGTGCTGTGGAGTGCGTGCATAAGCTGATATACGAGGTTTTCAGACAGAGGGTCCACCTCCATGGCCTTTCTGCAAAGGGATATAATCCTCTGCCACTGTCTGCCCTCTCTAAAGTGCTCGAGTAAGAGTTCCACGCATCGTTTGTATTTCTGGTGCCAGTAGTGGCGTTTCTCCATAATCCATGGTTCGTCGTGGTCTGCAAGGAAGTCCTTTCTGTAAAGCCCTATGGCCTTTTCTGCGTGCCAGACCGCCAGCTGGTGGTTCTTCTCTGTAAGGTGTCTTTCGAAGAGCTCAACATGGGTGTTGAATGCCCATGTATCCAGCCAGCCGAGTTGGGGATTTATGCTCATGGTGCCTGCCTTGTGGATGATAAGCGACTCCTCTGTATCCTGCAGGGCAAGTATTTTACGGAGTCTTCTGAGTGTGAACTCAAGGTTCTGCAACCCCCTGTCGCCATCCGCATCGGGCCACAGAAGGTCCACCAGCTTTACCACGGGCACATCTATACCACCCAGTGCAACGAGTAGCTTGAGCAGGTTCAGCGTTTTGCTTCCCCTGTATTCCCTTACTGCAAGAACCTTATCGTCAAGCACCACCCTGAACTTTCCAAAGGAGAATATCTTGAGCCTCCATATCCAGCTATCTGGAGAGGATGTTACACATGG
>JALUQR010000041.1 GCA_027017505.1 bacterium | reverse complement strand
CCTGCAACCCTTGCAAAGTCCTCAAGTGTACAGCCATCCCAAACCCTGTATCTGCGGGCCTCCTTGAGGTCAAGTGTAACATCGTCTCTCACATCAAAACAGTAACAGGTGGGGCATACATGGTTACAGCTTCCACAGCCGTAGCATATACTGCCGATTCTCTCCCATACAGGGTGCTCATAGCTTCCCGCGTACACAAGTGGAAGCTCCTCCTTTCTGGCATTGATGGAGCGTATAAAGCCTTTAAGCTTTCTCTGCCTGTGTTTTTTGACCTCTTCAAGGTGTGCCCTTCGGGCGGTTTCAGGATTTGCGTATCCTTCAAGAAGCCCCCTGCCCCTTTCTGTGCCCACCCTTACAAGGTATCCTCTTTTGAGCCTGTGGAAGAATAGGTCAAACCCCTGCTCTGCATCCATGGTGCCCATTGAATGGCAGAAGCAGTACTCATCGGGCAGGCACTCTGTGCCTATAAGGATGGTCTTTTTTCTTCTCTCAAGATAGTTCACATCCCCTCTGCCATGGGAGAACACCCTGTCAAGAAGCCCTATGGCGTGTATGTCGCAGGGATGTAGCCCCATGATGACCTGCTCCCCGGTATCAACCACCGCCTCGGTGCTACCATCCTCAAGGTTGAACCTTAAGAGAAGCTCCCTTGGTGGAAAGATAAACTGCTTTGGAGAAAGATGCGTGGGTTTTAAAGAGAGTATGAGTTCTTCGGGTTCCTCAATCCTGCGGAAGACAGGAAAGCCATCCTTCTCCACAGTGCCATAAAGGGTGTATGCCTTGAGAATACCCCTTACGAAGGCCTTAAAACCCCTCTTATCAATAAAATATTCCGCCATATCGCTGTGGTTAAGTATATCAGAAACCCCTTAGAGAGGCAATTGCCACTGGACTTGTAAAAAGTGCACACCCTGTGGGATAATATACAGATAGTTTCTCTATACAGGAGGTCTCTGAACTATCTGGAAGGTCAAAAAAAGACTCAGGGAGATACTCTCCCGTGAGAGGGGCACGGTCTTCAAGGAGCCTGGCGGAAAACTCAGGGTTGCACTGGTCTATCCAAACACCTACAGGGCTGGCATGAGCAACCTGGGTTTTCAGACTGTCTATAGAATCATAAACAGCCGTCAGGACTGTGTGTGTGAAAGGGCATTCCTGCCAGAGCCAGCCCTGCTTGAAGAGATGGAAAGAAGTGGCACACCTCTTCTCTCTCTTGAATCCCAGAGCCCGCTGGCAGAGTTCCACATAATAGCCTTTTCCATATCATTTGAGGAGGACTACTTGAATACAGTCCGCATACTCGAGCTTTCGCGCATACCCCTTTATTCAAAGGACCGTAAAGGAGCACCCCTTCTTATAGCAGGCGGATGTGCCCCATCCCTTAATCCCGAGCCCCTTTCTGAATTCATGGACCTCTTCTTCATAGGCGAGGCAGAGGAAAAACTCCACAGCGTCCTTGATGCCCTTACAGCCACACTCGGCATGGCCAAGGACAGAAGGCTTTCAAGGCTTGCAGAGCTTGACTCTCTCTATGTGCCCTCTCTTTACAGGTTCAGCTTCAGAGCTGAAAGGGTTGAAAAGATAGAGCCCCTGGGAACCGCACGCCTTCCTGTAAGAAGGGCTGTGGTAAGTGATGTCAATATGTTTGTTCCCTCCACTGTAATCTTCACCCCGTCCACCGAGTTTGGCAACACCCTCCTTGTGGAGGTGGAAAGGGGCTGTCCGCGTGGTTGCAGGTTCTGCGTGGCAGGCTTTCTCTTTCTTCCACCACGGTGGAGAAAAAAGGAGCCCGTAGAGGAATGCATAGAGCACATGCCAGCCCATATAAAACGAATCGGGCTTGTGGGCTCTGCGGTGTCAGAGTATCCACAGCTAAGGGATATATTGAAAAGGTTCTCCGGGAGATTCAGCATAACCCTGTCCTCACTGAGGCTCGATGTGCTCGATGAGGAACTGCTCGAACTGCTCAAATCCTCTGGTTACACCACCATAACAGTCGCCCCTGAGGCAGGCACAGAAAGACTGCGAAGAATCATAAACAAACCCATCGAGGACGAACGAATAATCCAGGGCCTTGAGATGATACAGAAGGCAGGGTTTAAAAGACTAAAGCTATACTTCATGATAGGCCTTCCAGAAGAGACAGATGAAGACATTCTATCAATAGTGGCCCTTGTGAAAAGGGCAAGAGAGATTCTCCGTGGAGGGCACATAACCGTAAGTGTTACCCCCTTTGTGCCAAAGCCCTTCACACCGTTTCAGTGGCACGGGTTTGAAAGACAGAAGATATTTGGCTCCCGCACAGGGCTTCTTAAAAGGGGACTCTCCGGCATAAAGGGTGTGGAGCTAAAACCCGTATCCACGGAGGGCTCGCTTGTGCAGGCCTATCTTTCAAGGGCAGACCGAAGGGCATCGGAAATCCTCACAATGGCACTTAAGATGGGCTGGAAGAAGACCTTAAGGGAGAAAGAGGCCTTCATCAGTGCGTCTGTCCACAGAATGAGGGACAGGCAGGAGGTCCTTCCATGGGATGTCATAGACTGTGGTATAAGAAAGGACTACCTCTGGGATGAATACACCAGGGCACTTTCAGAGAAGACCACCCCACCGTGCAGGCCAGAGGTCTGCACAAGGTGCGGGGTGTGCTGACCACCGAAATGGAGGCAACACACGGATATGGACAGAAGGGTTGAACCTCTTCTTAACACCGTAACGAGGCCTTCAAGATACATAGACAGCGAGGTGAATGTTATAAGGAAAGACCCCAATAAGGTGGAGCTTCTCTTCGGGCTTGCCTTTCCAGACCTCTATGAAGTGGGCATGAGCCATCTTGGCATACAGATACTCTACCATGTGCTGAACTCACAGCCCCACATAGCCTGTGAGAGGGTGTTTGCCCCATGGGAGGACATGGAAGCCCTTCTGAGAAAAAAGGGACTCCGTCTTACAACCCTTGAGTCTGGCATACCACTCAAGGAGCTTGATGTGGTGGGCTTTTCCATCCAGTATGAGCTCTGCTATACCAATATAGTCAACATGCTTGAGCTCGGTGGAATAACCCTTCTGAGTGAGGAAAGAGGAGAGGACGAACCCTTCGTTATAGGCGGAGGCCCGGGGGCATTCAACCCCGAGCCTGTCGCCCCGTTTTTTGACCTATTTCTTCTCGGCGATGGTGAAAGGGCGGTGGTGGAGATATGCAACACAATAAGAGAGGGAAGAAAAAAGGGGCTTAAGAGAAGGGAGATTCTTGAAAGGCTTTCTGAAATCACAGGGGTGTATGTGCCTGCATTCTTCTGTGTGGAGTACGGGGACGATGGCACCATAAAACACATAAAACCCCTCCTTTCTGGCTACAGGGTTAAAAGAAGGATTGAGCCCGATCTGGAGGCCCTTCCCTTTCCCACAAGTCCTGTTGTGCCCTATCTTCAGACGATACATGACAGACTCACCGTTGAGATAGCCCGTGGATGCACAAGGGCGTGCAGGTTCTGCCAGGCGGGCATGATTTACAGACCCATAAGGGAGAGGTCTCCAGAGAAGATAATAGAGCTTGTAAGAGAGGGGCTTAAGAACACGGGGTTTGAGGAGGTCTCGCTACTTTCCCTCTCTACAGGTGATTATACCGCAATAGAGGAACTCCTTGTATCCCTCATGCGCATACTGGAGGAGAAAAAGGTGGCACTTTCTCTGCCGTCTCTCAGGGTGGGCACCATTGGCAAACACCTTGCAGAGGAAATCAAACGGGTGAGAAAAACAGGCTTCACACTTGCCCCTGAGGCAGGCACAGAGAGACTCCGAAGGGTTATAAACAAGGTTATAGAAGAGAGGGCACTCCTTGAGTGGACGGAACACATATTCATGCTTGGCTGGAGGAGTGTCAAGCTCTACTTCATGATAGGGCTTCCAACAGAGTCTGCAGAGGACATTGACGCCATAATAGAGCTTTCCCGCAGGGTTGCAGAGGGTGGCAGAAATATCCTTGGCAGATACCCGCAGGTAAATGTAAGTGTGGGCACATTTGTGCCCAAGCCCTTCACCCCGTTTCAGTGGGAGCCCCAGCTTTCTGTTGAAGAGAGCAGAAGAAGGCTTGAGCACCTTAGACGCCTTGCAAGAAAGTGCAGGCTCGACTTCAAGTGGCATCAGCCAGAGATGAGCTATCTCGAAGGGGTATTCTCCAGAGGCGATAGAAGACTTGCCAGTGTTATACTCCGTGCCTGGAGGGCTGGTGCAAGGTTCGATGGCTGGACAGAAAAACTCAACATGCAGATATGGCAGGATGCATTCCGCACAGAGGGACTGTCCATGGAGTTCTACACAAGAAGGCGTTCCCTCAAAGAGGTCCTTCCATGGGACCACCTGGACTGCGGTGTTACAAAGGACTACCTCGTGGAGGACTACAGAAGGGCCCTTGAGCTTGTTACCACCCCTGACTGCAGAACAGAACGCTGTACAAACTGCGGGGTGTGCGACCACAAGAGGATAAAAAACATCGTTTACAACCCCCAGGGGCTACCCATCAAACGAACAAAGCCCAAGGACCTGCCTGAAAGGCCCCTGCGTGTAAGGCTGAGTTTTTCAAAGACCTCTAAGATGCGCTACTTAAGCCACCTTGAGCTTACCAGAACCCTTGCAAGGGCCATAAGAAGGGCAGGGCTACCTGTAAGGTATTCTTCGGGGTTTCATCCCATGCCAAAGATAGCCTTCCTAAATCCCCTTCCAGTGGGCATTGCAAGTATGGATGAGTACATGGACATGGAGCTTGACACTGTCCACATATCCGAAGAAGAGATAAGAGAAAGGCTCAACCACACCCTGCCAGAGGGAATAAGGGTTGGCTCTGTGAGATTTATATCCTTGCAACTTCCCTCGCTCTCTGTTATGATGAAGGCACAGACATTTCTTGCATCCCTCGAAGACAGCCCTTTGGGTTTGAATATAGATAAGGTCAGAAGAGACATCGAGAGTTTTCTGGCAAAGGAAGAAATCCCCGTGGAAGTAACAAAAGGCGAAAAGACAAAGGTAATAGACCTGAAACCCTTCATTGAAAGACTCTGTGTAGACCAGAGGGGCAACATTTCTCTTACCATCAGGGAAACACAGCAAAGCAGAATAAGGCCACAGGATGTTCTGATGGCTCTGCTGGGGCTCCCGCCAGAAAAGGCTTCTCTTATTCCAATCCTAAAGGTAAAGACCCTGTTTTAGCAGTTAGCAGGGGATTTTTCTCAAAGGGCTGTCAATAAGTATTCAAGCTGGGGACCATGGTGCCTGTTAAGGAAATACTTCTTGACGCCAATCCCTTTGAGAAGCGTCTTTCGGTGCTCGAGGATGGTGTGCTCACAGAGTTCCACATCGAGCGCAGGAAAGACCGCACCATAACTGGCAACATATACAAGGGCAGGGTGGTGAATGTACTGCCAGGCATGCAGGCAGCCTTCGTGGATGTGGGCCTTGAGAGGACCGCATTCCTGCATGTAACAGATGTGCTCGAGACCATAGACTCCCTCTACGAGGAACTCCCCAGGGACATACACAGAAGCCAACCCCAGAGAATAGAAAAGATACTCAAAGAGGGCCAGGACATCATAGTGCAGGTTGAAAAAGAACCCGTTGGCACAAAAGGGGCAAGGCTTACCTCATACATAACACTGCCAGGAAGATACCTTGTGCTCATGCC
>JALUQR010000040.1 GCA_027017505.1 bacterium | reverse complement strand
GTTGTCCTGTGGTTACATCCCCTGTGGCGAGCCTGCCAGAGGTCTGCGGGAAGGCCGCAGTGTATGTGGACCCACATGATGTGGAGGATATAAGGAGGGGTATCCAGAAGGTCATATCAGACAGAGGGTTGAGAGAAGAACTCAGGAACATGGGTATGGAGAGGGTAAGGCTTTTCAGCTGGAAGGCCTCTGCACACAAACTGCTGGAGGTGATAAAGGAGGTTTGTTGATGTCAAAGGTGGCACTTATTACAGGTATCAGGGGACAGGACGGGGCATATCTGTCCAGGTTCCTTCTTGAGAAGGGCTACAGGGTATACGGGGCAGACAGAAGAAGCTCGGAAGGCGACAACTGGCGCCTTAAGGAACTGGGGGTAGAGAAGGATGTGGAGGTGGTATACATGGATCTACTTGAGCTCACGAACATGATACGAATCATGGAACAGATAAAGCCCGATGAGCTCTACAACCTTGCGGCCCAGAGTTTTGTGGGAGCCTCCTTCGAACAGCCCATACTCACCTCCGAGGTGGATGCCATGGGTGTTTTAAGGCTACTCGAGGCAATAAGGACCGTAAAGCCCGATACAAG
The DNA here is from genome assembly GCA_027017505.1 of bacterium. Taxonomy (GTDB): domain Bacteria; phylum Desulfobacterota; class GWC2-55-46; order GWC2-55-46; family DRQE01; genus DRQE01. The sequence goes on along the minus strand of JALUQR010000040.1, from coordinate 15,116 downwards.
GTTCTACCAGGCCTCAACGAGCGAGCTCTACGGAAAGGTCCAGAGGATACCACAGATAGAGGATACCCCCTTCTACCCCCGCAGCCCCTACGGGGTGGCAAAACTCTTCGCCCACTGGATGACCGTCAACTACCGTGAGTCCTACGGGATGTTTGCCTGCTCGGGAATACTTTTCAACCACGAGTCCCCACTCAGGGGTCTCGAGTTTGTAACAAGAAAGATAACCAACTCTGTGGCGCGTATCAGGAGGGGGCTTCAGGACAGGGTGGTTCTCGGAAACCTCGAGGCAAAGAGGGACTGGGGCTATGCCGCAGAGTATGTGGAGGGGATGTGGCTCATGCTCCAGCAAGGAGAGCCTGACGACTATGTGCTCGCCACAGGCGAGGCACACTCTGTGAGGGAGTTCATCGAGGCCGCCTTCGATGCCGCAGGGTTCCACATAGAGTGGGAGGGTGTGGGAGAGAATACGGTGGGCAAGGATAGGGACACAGGAAGGGTGCTCGTTGAGGTATCAAGAGAGTTCTACAGACCTGCAGAGGTGGACATCCTTGTAGGCAACCCCGAGAAGGCTTACAGAAGGCTGGGCTGGAAGCCACGAACAGGATTCAACGAGCTTGTGGCCATGATGGTCGAGGCGGACATGAGGAGGGTGGAAAGGAGCTATGAAGAACTGCCTTGTGCATGACTGGCTCATCACCCCCGCAGGGGCAGAAAAGGTGCTCGAGGCGGTCTACGAGCTCTATCCATCGCCTGTATACACGCTGGTGGCAGACAGGGATGCCCTCAAGGGAAGCATACTCGAGAAGGCAGCTATTCATACCTCTTTCATCCAGCGTCTACCCTGGGCAAAAAAGAGATACAGAACATACCTGCCATTCTTTCCCCTTGCGATAGAACAGTTCGACCTCTCAGGATACGACCTCATCATATCTGTCAGCACATGCGTTGCCAAGGGGGTCCTGAGGGGCTCGGGACAGCTCCATATAAGCTACTGCTGCACGCCTGTAAGATATGGGTGGGAGCTGTATCACCAGTATATGAGAGAAGGTGGGCTTTCACGGAACATGAAGGGTGCGGTTGCAAAGGCGGTGCTCCACTACATCCGCATGTGGGACATGATGAGTGCCCACAGGGTAGACCACTTCGTAACCCTTTCAGGGTATGTGCAGAAGAGGATAAGGAAGATATATGGTAGAGACTCTGTTGTCATACATCCGCCCGTTGATGTGGCGCGGTTAGGGGTATGTCCTGACAAGGAGGACTTCTACCTTACAGCCTCAAGGCTTGTTCCCTACAAGAGGGTGGATCTCATAGTAGAGGCATTCAGCCGCATGCCGGACAGAAGACTCATCGTCATAGGCGATGGCCCAGAGATGGGGAAGATAAAGAAGAAGGCCACAAGGAATGTGGATATACTGGGCTACCAGCCTGAAGAGGTGCTCACCGATTACATGAAGCAGGCAAGGGGGTTCGTGTTCGCCGCCTGTGAGGACTTCGGTATAGTGGTTGTGGAGGCACAGGCCTGTGGCACCCCTGTCATAGCCTATGGGGTGGGAGGTGCGAGAGAGACCGTCATAGATGGCAGAACAGGGCTCTTCTTCCATGAGCAGACCCCTGAAAGCATCGTGGATGCCATGAAGAGGTTTGAATCCATGAGCGATGGCTTCGATACAAAAGAGATACGCCGTAACGCAGAAAGGTTCGGCAAAGAGAGATTCAAGGAAGAATTCAGTGCCTTTGTGGAGAAAAGACTCGCAGAGCTGTAGCACTAAATTCAGTGTAATATTGGAAGGTAAGATGGTTCTAACCTTACCCACAAGATAGACTGCTGCCTGTTATCTTGCCCGATTGCTCCATCCATATTCATAAAAGAGTTGACACCCACACGGAGTCCCTGTATCTTAATTTCAATCATCCACTGGAGTTGTGCATGGAAAAGAAAAGGGGTTTTACCATATGGTTTACAGGGCTTTCTGGCTCCGGCAAGACCACGGTTTCAGACCTTCTTCACCACAGGCTTCAGGAGATGGGCATAACCAGTGTGGAGGTGCTCGACGGGGATGTCATAAGGACCCATCTTTCCAAGGGGCTCGGTTTCTCCAAAGAGGACAGGGACACCAACATCCGCAGAATCGGCTGGATCGCCCAGCTGCTCACCAAACACGGTGTGCCCAACCTCGTTGCAGCCATCTCCCCATACAGAGAGGTAAGGGGAGAGGTGAGAGAGATGGTGGAGAAGGCAGGGGGCAGGGAGAAGCTTCATGGAGGTCTTCGTAGATTGCCCCATAGAGGTGTGTGAAGAAAGAGATGTAAAGGGCCTTTATGCAAAATACACTTGAGGACAGACAGCTCAACAGCCCACAGGAGTGTGTGGACACCATAGTTGAGTATCTGAAAGAGGCAGGTCTCCTGAGGGCAGAAGAGACTGTCGGCAGATAGGGTGTGCTGAATCTGTGGATGGTTGTCTTCTTCAGTGGACGAGGTATGCCTGCAGGGGGTATATTGACTTAAAGGAGAAGTGCTTATGAAGATACTCGTTACAGGGGGGGCAGGGTTTGTAGGCTCCCATGTGGTGGATGGCTACATAGAGGATGGCCATGATGTGGTGGTGGTGGACAACCTCTCAACAGGCAGAAGGGAAAACCTCAACCCCCGGGCAAGGTTCTACAATGTGGACATACGCTCAGAGGACATGAGAAAGATGATACTCGAGGAAAAACCCCATGTGATAAACCACCATGCGGCTCAGATTTCTGTGCCAGAGTCAGTCAAAGATCCATTGTTCGATGCCGATGTCAATATAGTGGGGCTATTGAATATCCTTGAGTCTGCTATGAGGGCAGGCACAAGAAAGATAATCTTCATCTCCTCTGGAGGTGCCATCTATGGCGAGGCAGACCAGTATCCCACCACAGAGGACTACAGCCCCCAGCCCCTCTCCCCCTATGCCATATCGAAGGCGGTATCCGAGGACTACCTGAGGTTCTACAACCACCAGTATGGCCTGGACTACATTGTGCTCAGATACTCTAACATATATGGCCCGAGACAGATCCCTCACGGTGAGGCAGGGGTTGTATCCATATTCATGGATAATATCCTGGAGGGCAGGAAGTCTACTATATACGCCTATCCCGAAGAACCCGAGGGGATGTTGAGGGATTACTGCTATGTGGGTGATGTGGTAAGGGCTAATATCCAGGCACTCAAGACAGATGGGTGCTGGACATTCAACATAGGCACGGGAAGGGCTACCTCCACGGGGGAACTCTACGGGCTTATACTCGCCACTGTAGAAGAGATGGGGCTTACAGTCGATGGCTCGATAAAGGAACCCCTGAGAGAAGGTCCCCGTGCAGGAGATATAAGGAGAAGCTGCCTCGATGTGGAAAGAGCGAGGATGGTCATGGGCTGGAAGGCAGAGGTTGGGCTCAAAGAGGGTATCGAGAAGACACTGCGCTGGAGGCTCGAAAACCAGTAGAGTGGAATAGTTGACAAAAGATATTCAAGGTTCAGTTGTTCTGTCCCGTCAAATATACCTCTCGGTACACATAGCAAACCCAGATGACAATACAGGTTCTGTGGTACTGCCATCGCATCCATCGGCAGGGCATACCCCGCACAGATGATCATCAAGGTGGTGGTTCCAGGAAAGATATGGCTGCTGGTAGGGCCTGCTGTTGACGATTGCAAGAAGAATGGTTTTGTGATAAAAATATTGTCTTATTCATCATGGAGGTATACCACCAGTGGAGCACGACACCATAGAGCTTGCAGACTACATACGGTTTGTATGGAAGAGAAGGTGGCTCATAGCAGGTATTACCATCCTTTTTGTGGTGGGCGCTGCCATCTTTACCCTTACCCAGCCAAAGCTCTACAGGGCACAGGTGATGTTCATGGTGGAGGCATCCCGGGTCACACCTGAAAAAGATGACTCGATGGTTCGGCTGAACCAACAGCTTTTCAACATCTATACCAGGACATACGAAAGGGCGATCAAAAACAAGAGCCTGCTTCATCAGGTTGTAGAAAGGTTTCGTCTGGACGAACCACCATACACCATGGACATGGAAGACCTGGAGCAGGTTGTATCTGTAAAGGCGGTGAAAAACAGCAAGCTCGTGGAGATGACCGTTGACTTTCCCGATAGCAGGCTGGCAGCAGATATTGCAAACTTCATGGCAGATAGGGCGGTGGAGTTCAATCGCAGTATGGCCCTATCAGATGATAGGGAGGAAAAGGAGTTTATCAAAAAAGAGCTCGATGGTGCAAGGGCTGAAATGGAGGAGGCTGAGAAGAGGCTTGTCGGGTTCGAAAAGAAGGCGCAACTGCCTGTGTTGCGCAAGAAGATAGAGGTCCTTCTGGGCCGCAAGGGGGAGGTAGAAGAGGCACTTATGGAAGTTGGTGTATCGATTGCAGAAAAAGAGGAGTATTTGAAAAAGATACAGAAAGAGCTTGCCAGCAGAGAACCCACACTAACACTTTCCCGCAGGCTTGCGGAAGACCCTGCATATCAGCAGACACTGGCGCAGCTTTCAGGTTCAGATGTTGAAAAAATCTTCAACCTCAACATGGAGGTGGAGGTCATAGATGGCACATACAAACACCTTGAAAAACAGATGGTGGATACAGCGTCCCTTCTAAGCTCCCTCTATGCCAGAAAGAAGGCGTTAAAGACAGAACTCGAAAGGAATGCCACCATACTTAACAAGCTTCTTGCCGAACTGACAGATAGAGAGACGGAACTTGAGAGACTCAAGTTGACCCATGATATGGCTGTCGATACATACAGGAAGCTTAAGTCCAGGTTCAACGAGATTGCTGTTCAGTCAGCATCCGTAACCACGGATCTAAGGATTCTAAGCCCTGCGATACCACCCCAAAGGCCCTTCAAGCCAGATATATGGTTCAACATCGTTGTTGCAGGTGGTATGGGCTTCGTGCTCTCGCTTCTGGTGGCGTTCATGGTGGAATACCTGAACAATGTAAAGAGGGAGTAGCAGGGTGGGGCGAGCCGGAGTAAGTGTAACACCCCTTAGGTTTTCATATGCATATTAGAGACAGATACATGGGCTACGATACCTTGATGCGGGCAAGCTCTATATCGATGGAGGAACGGACTATAAAGTTTCAAGGTATTTCTAAAAAGAAGTTTACCCTCTACCTTAATAGATATAGTGTTTGGGTATGATATAAACAACTGTCTTTTATCCTCAATTTTTTATGTGAATTTTTTTGACTTTCCATGCGCATAAAAACTGATATTGATAACAGAGAACTGACCAGCGGGCATGTGCTTGCTCGCAACTCGGTCCTGAACCTGATTGGGCAGAGCACCCCATTATTAGTTGCGATCTTTGTCATCCCTTTTCTAATCAAGGGACTTGGCACCGATAGGTTTGGCGTGCTAACACTGGCATGGGTGGTGATTGGTTATTTCAGCCTGTTTGACCTGGGGCTCGGCCGGACACTTACCAAACTGGTAGCAGATAAACTGGGAGTCAATCGAGTCGAGGATATCCCTTCCTTGGTATGGACCGCTCTGACTCTGATGCTGTTATTTGGGATGGTTGGCTCGATGATTATCGTGATGCTTTCCCCCTGGTTCGTGGAAGATGTTCTTAATATCCCCAGAACATTACATGCCGAAACATTGCAAGCCTTTTATCTGCTGGCCCTGTCTATCCCTGTTGTAATTACTACGACTGGATTGCGAGGAATTTTGGAAGCACACCAGTGCTTTGGGCTTGTCAATGCAATACGTATTCCAATGGGCATATTTACATTTATCGGCCCACTGGCGATGTTGCCATTTTCAAAAAGCCTGCATTTGATTGTTGCAGTGTTGATAGTGGGGCGCCTGGTATCCTGGCTTGTTCATTTGTTATTTTGCCTACGGGTTGTACCAAAACTACGGCATGGTTTCGTTTTTAAAAGCAGTCTATTGAAGCCTATGTTGTCATTCGGTGGCTGGATGACCGTCTCCAATATCGTAGGGCCATTGATGGTCTATATGGATCGATTTGTAATTGGCGCTGTTTTGTCGGTAACAGCAGTTGCTTATTATACAACACCCTACGAGGTCGTTACAAAATTAGTGGTTATTCCAACAGCTTTGGTTGGAGTCCTGTTTCCAGCATTTGCGAGCAGTCTCATCAATGACAAATCACGTGCCGTGGCAATCTTCGGTCGAGGTGTGAACTATATATTTCTTGCAGTGTTTCCCTTTACCTTACTGATTATCACACTTGCCCACGAAGGGCTTGGTTTATGGCTTGGAGATGAATTTGCCAGAAAGAGTACCGTGGTGCTACAGTGGCTTGCAGTGGGTGTATTTATCAATAGTCTGGCCAGGTTGCCATTAACCATGATCCAGGCTGCTGGACGTCCAGATATGACTGCCAAGTTGCATATTCTCGAGCTCCCCTTTTATTTGGTAGCCATCTTCTGGTTGATTAAGGCCCATGGCATTGAAGGCGTGGCTATTGCCTGGACAGCCCGTGTAACAATAGATACATTATTGCTGTTTTTAATGGCACAGAAATTATTACCAGAATGCACTTCATACAATCGGCGAATAGCAGTGATAACGACGATAGCCTTGCTTGCTTTACTTTCTGGAGTATTGATTCCCCAACTTCTTGTTGTAAAAGTGTTGTTCCTGATCATCTCGCTACCCGTGTTTATGGCAATCCTGTGGTTTTTTATGCTGGCAGCAGAGGAGCGGGGTTCGATACTGAACAGACTGAAGGCATTTCGTATCCTCAATTAAATGTATGGTATGAGATGAAAGTAGAAGACAATATTCGAACCTATAAGTGTCCTGACTGTTATCTCTGCGGAACACCTGGCAGACTTCTTTATCAGGGCTTGAAAGACCGTCTGTTCGGTGCGCCTGGCACTTGGAATTTGAAGCAGTGCAGTGAACCTGACTGTGGTCTGGTCTGGTTAGACCCTATGCCCATGGAAGAAGACATCGGCAGGCTCTATGCTAACTATTTCACGCATGTGCCTGATGTTCCTTCAGAAAACCAGAGAAGTTTCAAAACCCGTTTGAAAGACGCAATCCTTGCCCACGCTTTTGGCTACACAGAGCAGATGCCCAATGGCTGGCTTCGTGTTGTTGGTAAGACTCTGGCAAAAAGCAATCTTGTAAACGAAAGAGTAGGACGCAGCATTATGTGGTTGAGAGGCGATTGGCGAGGACGTTTACTGGACATTGGATGTGGCAATGGACGATTCCTGTCACAGATGCGAGATTTGGGTTGGAATTGTGTAGGAGTCGAAGTCGATCCTGTAGCTGTCCAGGTTGCACGGGAGCACTACGGGCTTGAGGTGTATCACGGTATGGTGGAAGAAGCTGGATTGCAGGAAAGGCCATTCGATGTCATTACCATGTCTCATGTGATTGAACATCTGCCAGACCCATCCAGGACACTGAAAGCATGCCATAGAATGTTGAAGAAAAATGGTCTCATTGTTATAGTTACACCAAATATATCAAGCCTTGGTCATCGTATATTCAGAACTTCATGGAGACATTTAGATCCGCCCCGTCATCTTTTCCTTTTTTCGGTTGCCTCATTACGCAGTTGCATCAGATCAGCAGGGTTTGATGTTAAAAAAGTCTGGACAAGCGCTAACTCGGCTCCAGTGGTCTGGGCCCGAAGCCGGCTTATAAAAAAAGAGGGATTTTGTGGTCCGGACTTAACTGGTTTGCCACGCCGCTATATGAAAGTAGAGGGCACCCTGTTTTTAGCTGTGGAATATTTTACAACAAAGCTATTGCCGTTGGGTGAGGAGTTGGTGCTAATTGCAGAAAAGAGATGAAAAACATTATGCAGACAGATAATCGCCAGGATGTGAAAACATGCGTTGTTATAGTAACCTATGGCAATAGATTCCATCTGTTGAAACAGGTTATAGACTCATTGGTCGAGCAACAGACTGAAAAGATAATAGTCGTTGATAATAACTCTTTTGAAGAAAGCAGGAACAGATTGAAGAGATTAGAAGTTCGTCTAAAGAGCAAATTGAAAGTTATCTACTTATCCGAAAATACAGGTTCAGCATATGGCTACAAGAAAGGATTACAGGAAGCTCATAAGTGTAAAGATTGTGAGCTTATTTGGATGCTTGATGACGATAATAAGCCTGAGAAGGATGCCCTGGAAGTTTTGGTCAATACATGGAATGAAATCAAAGAAAATGATAAAGAGAAAAATACAGCGCTTCTGTCGTTAAGAGAAAACAGAGAGCCCTATGTAAAAGTTGCTCAAGGAGGGGTTGTAGAAAGGTGGTTCGGAAGAAAGAACAGTTTCTTGGGATTTCATTTGATAGACTTACCCTCAAAAATATTAAGAAAAGTAAAAGCAAATAAAAAGGAGGAGCGAAAAGAGTATTTGGAAATAGTTGCTGTTCCTTATGCTCCATACGGGGGTCTTTTCTTCCACAAAGATTTGATAGAAGAAATAGGATATCCAAACGAGAATTTTTTCCTCTACAGTGATGACCGTGAATATACTTATCGAATAACCAAGAAAGGCGGAAAGATATTATTGGTGCCGCAGAGTAAAGTTGTTGATATAGATACATCATGGCATTTGAGGGAGAAAAAAGGACAGATTGAGACGCTCTTAAATGGGAATGACCTTAGGGTCTATTATACCATCAGAAACCATGTTTTTTTTGAAATAGAAAATCTGGTGAGCAACAGGTTTATTTACAATATCAATAGATTCTTCTTTTCCTTTCTGTTGAAGATTTTATCAATGTTGAAAGGGAAAAAGGAAAAGTATGCCTTAATAAGCAAGGCTATAAGAGATGGACTGAATGGCAGGTTAGGCAAGGGCAGTGAAAATATCAATATTTAAGGGACTGTCCTGCTATCTACTCCCACCTTGCGATTCTTTTCGTGGATAGGATGAAGAGAAAATGCTTGCACAAGTTTAGGAGACAGTCCCGTTATACAAGTATGGTATTTCTGAATTTTCAGAAGCTGATACAAAAAGATTTATCGACATGGCTGAAATGATGAATCTGTCCAATAAAATGGAGACAAGAGAGACTTTTCGTATATTAGATATACATCTGCTCGTCAAGAAGCTTCTGACACTATATATAGTGCTTTTACCTTTTCAGAGCTTTCCTCTGTTGTTCTTGGAGGCCGACGGGGCTAAACAAAACCCATTGATGAAGGCACTGTCCTACTCTGATGAGATAATTACCCTCATATTGCTGGTGATACTACTCACCTTCGTGGCCTTGAAGCCTGAGGGTTTCAAGATTAGAGAAGCCGGCATTACAAGGCCTCTAATTGTTTTTGTGCTGGCAGGCTTGTTCTCCATCCTGTGGAACGGTGTATATGCGGTGCAGGGAGTACTTGGGATATATGACTTCATCAAGAACATAATAATCATATACCTGTTTACAAGTCTAATATGGAACGAAGAGGAGATATTGACCTTCATCAAATATCTTAAGATAGTTGTGCTCGTTCTTGCGGTGGCAGGTATTGTGGGCGAAGGGCTTGCCCTGTCAGGGATAGACCCACAAGGGCTTGTTGAGTTTGAAGAGCATACCAGGAGGCTGGGATTATACAGGGTGGTTTCCCTTACAGGGCCAGGCAACATGAACTATCTTGGTATGTACGCAGTATTGTGTCTCTTTCTTATATACGCAACCACAGAGGATGTGCTCAGAAGAAGGCTTCAGATGGCCATCGTTCTTGTGTTGATCTTCCTCACCCTCTCGAGGCAGGCATGGTTGGCACTTGTAATCATGATGATGCTTTTGAACAGAAGATGGATGCTTCCTGCCATCTTTCTCTTTCTACTTGTCGGTGTGTTTGCAGTATTGACCCAGAAGTATTTCAGTCCCGATATATACTATCGGTCATTTGCATACATTGAGGCTTTAAGGATTTTTGCCACAAGTCCATTGTTTGGGGTCGGGCCAGGCATGTTTGGTGGGGTTGTATCCGTGATCTTCGATTCTCCATATTACGGGGGCTGGCCGGATGCCTTCAGGGAGATGGTATATAAGATGGGAAGCCTCGATGCCTTCTGGCCCGTGGTGCTCGCAGAGACAGGGCTGGTTGGCATTGTATCGTACATATTCGTATGGCGAGGACTTTATAGAAAGACAAGGAGTGTTTCCTGTAAAATAAAAGAGAATATCATGTTATTCAGACTCGGAGCAGTCTTAAGGGCTTACATTTTGGCACTGGTCTTTATGTGTTTTGTAACTGGCCTTAACAAGCCATTCGTTGTGTATACATTCTTTGCACTGTGCGGGATGTATATATCGATCTCCTATAGATTAAACAATAAACAAGCAACATAGTTTTGTGGATGAGCAAAGAATGGTGAAAACTATAACTTGCTGATAAAAAATATGCGGATAAATAATAGATTACAAACAAAATTCCTGAACTGGTTCTATCACTTTACAGGAATAGGATTTTTGTTTTTTTCCAAGACGAAGAATGTGTTCCAGGGATATTCTTCGCCCAAACCTTTTTCGTTAAAAGAATATGAAAGAGCCATAGAGTATGATATTAAGGTTGTTGACAACTGGTTGAGTTTTCTTGAGGATTATATTGGAGAAGATAACTTTATTGTTAATAAGAATATATTGGAGCTTGGTCCGGGAGAAGACCTTGGCGTAGGTTTGTACTTATTATCTAAAGGCATAGCTAGATATAATGCAATAGATGTAAATCCTCTTGCAGAGAATACTCCAAGTAGGTTTTATGAACTATTTTTTGAATATTTAAAAAAGAAAAACATCAAAGATTCAATAATCGATTTTCTGCAAGAGGAATTGTATAAGACACAAAAGAGAAATAATAACCGATTAAATTATATATGCAGAGATGACTTTGATATAACAATATTTGGTAAAAACAGTATTGACATTATATTCAGTCAAGCCACTTTTGAACATTTTGAGAATGTGGAAAATGTCATTAGCCAGCTAAGTTATGTTGCTAAAGCAGGGGCCGTAATTATTGCGGAAATAGACCTTAAAACACATTCTAGATGGATACGAGATAGATGTCCTAATAATATCTACAGATATAGTGATGGCATATATAATTTATTTAATTTTAGAGGAAGACCAAACAGGCTTAGACCATACCAGTATAAGAAATTATTAGAAAAAGATGGCTGGGAGAATGTGATAATAATCCCCTTAGAGACCATTACTGATATAGAGTTAGAAGAGGTTAGACCTTATCTGGATAAAAAATTTCATGATGAAAGAAATCAAATGACTTATCTATCCATAATACTTTGTGCAACAAAGACTTAAAATTGTATGGCAGGTTTTTTGCAATTATAATGATGAAGATACTCCTTGTAAACAAATTTCTCTTCCCAAAAGGGGGCGATGCGATAAGCACCCTTGCCACTGGAAGGCTTCTGGCCCAGAAGGGACACGAGGTCCACTACTGGGGGATGTCGGCACCCCAGAACCCTGAATACCCTCTTAAAGAACTCTTTGTCTCACCCATAGACTACAACAAAAAGATGGGGCTGAGACAACAACTCAGAGAGGCCCTCAATATCCTCTACTCCATGGAAGCAAAGAGAAAGATGGAAGCCCTCATCGAGAAGCTAAAACCCGACATTGTGCATCTAAACAACTTCGCACACCAGTTATCCCCTTCGATCCTCGATGTATTCCACAAGCATGGCATCCCCTCTGTGATGACCATGCGTGATTACAAGCTGGTCTGCCCAGCATATACGATGCTATCAGATGGCAAACCATGTGAGAGATGTAAAGACGGCAGGTACTACCACTGCCTCTTGAGAAGATGCACAAAGGGCTCTATGCTCAAGAGCCTTGTAAATACTTTTGAGATGTATCTGCATCACAGGATTATGCATATTTACGATAAGATAGATACCTTCATCTCCCCGAGCAGGTTCCTGATGGAGAAGGTGAAAGAGATGGGTTTCAGGAGGAGGCTGGTGCATCTACCAAACTTTGTGGACACCGGTGAGTTCAAGCCCCGTTACGGCTGGGATGAGGAAAGTATCGTCTATGCAGGCAGACTCTCCCATGAGAAAGGCGTTGCCACACTCATAGAGGCATTGAGGGACATAGGGCCGAGGCTTAAGATTATAGGGGATGGACCCTTGAAAGAAGGGCTTGAAGAGGGGGTGATAAGCCGGGGTATGAAGAGTGTGGAGTTTCTGGGCTACAGGAAGGGCGAAGAACTGAAGGAAGAGATAAGAAGATGCATGTTTGTAGTTCTACCCTCTGAGTGGTACGAGAACAACCCCCGTATAGTCATAGAGGCATTTGCACTGGGAAAACCCGTTGTGGGGGCAAGGATAGGCGGCATACCAGAACTTGTAAGGGACGGCCAGACAGGTTATACCTTCAGGGCAGGAGACCCCGAGGAACTGAGGGCCAGGATAGAGTCTCTCTTAAGAGATAAAGATAGTATAGTAACCATGGGCAGGAAGGCAAGGGAGTGGGTGAAAGAGGAGCTGAATCCTGAAAAACACTATAAAGAGCTTATGGAGATATACAAATCGGCTCTGAGATAAGCCATAGCCTGGCTTCTTTTGTGTCAGAGTGTTTCATGTTATAATACAGAACAAATTTTCAACCGGAGGACTTCATCCTTGGAAGCATCGGTGATAGTTACATACAGGTGCAATGCCCGTTGCCACATGTGCAATGTGTGGCAATATCCCACCGAACCATCCCAGGAGATACAGCCCCATGTTCTGGAAAGGCTGCCCGCCCTTAAATTCTGCAACATAACAGGTGGGGAACCCTTCATTCGTGAGGATATAGACGAGATAGTTCAGGTGTTGAAGAAGAAGGCCGATAGAGTGGTCATAAGCACCAACGGGTATTTTACAGACCGTATACTCGGTGTTGCAAGAAAGAACCCTGATGTAGGGATACGCATAAGTATAGAGGGGCTGCCCTCTGCAAACGATGAACTGCGGGGGTTAAAGGACGGGTTCGATCACGGTATAAGAACCCTTCTTGAACTCAAAAGGATGGGGCTTAGGGATATAGGGTTCGGCATCACGGTTTCTGACAGGAACGCACAGGATATGATAGAGCTCTATCAGCTTGCAAGATCGATGGATGTGGAGTTTGCAACCGCGGTGGTGCACAACTCCTACTACTTTCACAAATACGACAACGAGATTGCAAAGAAAGACGAGGTCATAGCCTGTTTTGGAGAGCTCATAGATGAGCTTTTGAAGACCCGAAGGGTTAAGAACTGGTTCAGGGCATATTTCAACTACGGGCTTATAAACTATATAAGGGGTAGGCCAAGGCTTCTGCCATGTGAGGCAGGCACAGAGAACTTCTTTGTTGATCCCTGGGGAGAGATAAGGCCCTGTAACGGGCTCGAAGAGGACATATGGATGGACAGCATGGGCAACCTCAATGATAAGCCTTTCGAGGAGATATGGCTCAGCCCGAAGGCAGAAGAGGTGAGGGAAAAGGTAAAGAACTGCCCCAAGAACTGCTGGATGATAGGCACCGCAGCCCCTGTGATGAAGAAATACATCAGGGTGCCACTAAAATGGGTGGTAAAAAATAAGATAAGGAGTATAATGGGTAAAAGCCCGTGTCTTTGATTTAACAACAGGATTCGACGATGATACGCATCTGTGTTCTGGGCACAAGAGGTTTTCCATCGGTACAGGGCGGGGTGGAGAAACACTGTGAAGAGCTGTACCCGCGCCTTGTAAGGCTTGGTTGCGATGTTACCGTATTTACAAGGACCCCCTATATAGAGGAAGAGAGAAGGGTAACAGAGTGGCAGGGGGTGAAGTTCATTCACCTGTGGTGTCCAAGAGCCAAATCCCTCGAGGCGATAGTGCACACACTTATGGGCATAAGAGGGGTAAAGGGGCTCTCCCCTGACATACTCCATATCCACGGCATAGGCCCATCGCTTCTGACCCCCCTTGCAGCCCTTTCCAACAAACTCAAGATAGTTATGACACACCATGGCCCCGACTATGAGAGGGCAAAGTGGGGATGGCTGGCAAAGGGGGCCCTCAGATGCGGAGAAAGGCTCGGGGTTGCCTACAGTGATGGCGTTATAGCCATCTCCAGGTGGATAAAGAGGCTTATAGAGGATAAGTATAAGAAAGAGGCTCTCTTCATACCCAATGGTGTTAGCATTCCAGAGCCTGTGCCAGCAGGGGCAGAGCTTAAAAGGTGGGCACTTGAACCAGGTGGCTATGTATTCACCGCCTGCAGGTTCGTCCCCGAAAAGGGGCTTGAAGACCTTATCCTCGCCTACAGCAAGATAAAGAACCCCTCTTTCAAGCTGGTCATAGCAGGTGGGGCAGACCATGAAACCCCATACAGCAGAAGGATAGAAAGACTCGCAGAAAAGACCCGTGGGGTTGTGCTCACAGGCATCCTATCTGGCAGAAGCCTTGCAGAGCTCTTTTCCAGCGCAGGGCTTTTCGTCTTGCCATCCTATTACGAGGGGCTACCAATAGCACTACTTGAGGCATTGAGCTACGGAGTAGGTGTGCTTGTAAGTGATATTGAGCAGCATAAAGAGATACCACTTGAAGGGTTCAGATACTTCAAAGCTGGCGATGTTGAGGGGCTTTCAGATGCTATTGTGGACTGCCTTGAGAGGGGAGTATCCGAGAAGGAAAGGGTTGCCTACATGGGGCTTCTTAAGAGGGAGTTCGACTGGGATGAGATAGCACTTAAGACACTGAGACTGTACGGAACACTTCTTGGAAAAGAGGTCCGTGCCAGGGAGGCCGAGAGGGTTTACAGAATATCGAGCACGAGGTAGCAACCCCTTACAAGATTCTGTATATCACATATTCTTTCCCGCCATCGGCGGGGAAGGACTTTATCCTCTTCAAGTATCTTCTTTCTTCCCTGTCGAAGTCGGGTATGACTCTTCTGAGCTTGTGTGGATAACCTGCAAGATACTGTGCACCATGACGCCTGCCGTATTCTATTATGCGCCCGAGTTTCCAGCCCTTCTTGTTCCATATATCTATAAAATTCGCATCGGCGTAATAGACAACTATGGGTTTTCTGGACAGTATGCTGCTATTTCTGCCCAGGTTCTCCAGTATCCACTT
>JALUQR010000039.1 GCA_027017505.1 bacterium | reverse complement strand
CTCGATTACATAAGGGTTGAGGCAGTATCCTTAAGATACGCAATGCTGAAAAGACTCTATTTTGCAGGCCACACAGAGCTCAAGGCCAGGATAGAGGAGGAACTAAGAAAGGCCGTAGAGGGCACAGATGATACAGCCACATTAAGGAGCCTTTACAGGGAGAGTCTTTCTATGGCCATGCCACATGTGGCACTCATTGTGGCAGAAAAGCTCTCCCGCATTGCTGTAAACAAGCTCCACTGGCTTGAAGAGGCATACAGACAGGCAATTGCCACAGGAGAGCTTAAAAAGGCAGTTGAGTTTGCCCACAGATTATCGAGACTTGACAGAAGAAAGAGGGCATACTGGCTCGCAGAGGCCATAAGACTTACCATTGCCATAAAGGACTACAGACTCGCAGAAGACTACCTTAAAGAGCTCGGCAGTATAAGAAAGGATGCTCGCTGGTATGATATGGCTGTAGAGCTGTATCTGCTAAAAGGCGATTACCCAGGGGCCATAGATGTCTGTCTTTCTGCCCTGATGCGTGAGAAAAACAGAAAGAGAAGGTTTCATTACCTCAAAAAGGCACTGCAGATTGCCATGTGGAACGATGACTACAAGAGGGTAAAGGATATTATCGCCCGCTATGGGGGAGTGTTTCTTGACGACGATGAGATGGCAGGGTTTATCCTTAAGTCTGCCCTTCAGACAGGGGATGTGGGCTTTGCAAGAAATGTGGCCCTCAACATACTCGAACAATTTGAGAGGAGAATCATACGGTGATAAGACCCGTAGTGATAGCTGTCCTGTGTACGGTGTTTGTCCTTTCCACACAGCCCTTTCTGACCCACGGAAGTGAGGCTGTTTCTGCAAAGGGAAAGCCCTCTTCTGCAGGTAAGAAAAGAGAGATGCTGGATTTACTTCTTTCCACCTTTCTTGCGTCAGGAGACCTCGAGAATGCCCTAAGGGTTACATCCATTGCGACAGGGCTTTTCCCCGAAGACCCCTACTGGTGGGAAAAACACGCAGAGCTCAATGTCTGGACCGGAAATGCCCGCATGGCACTTCCTGCATATCTCAAGGCCTATAGACTTTCTCAAAGAAGGGATATAAGAAAAAAGGCCATGGAGCTTGCCATGGCCCTTAACAGGTTCGATATCGCAAAAGAGCTTCTTGAAGAGGAGGTAAAAACAGGCAGGATAGAGGATATCCAGAAGATGGTGAGTGTATACGAACAGGCAGGAAGCATAGAGGAGCTTATCCATATGTTACGGGGCATCTACGAGAGGGAAAAGGACAGGAATGTGCTGAAGACACTCTCCCGTCTGTACTTCTTCTATGGCAGACCCCTGTCTGCACTTAAAAGTATGGATGAGATGGAACAGAGCTTCGGGCTTACCCCTGAGGATGCACTCTTTAAGGCCCGTCTGCTGTACACACTTAAAAGATATGACAGGGCTCTCGGTGTGCTTAAAAGGTACGAGCACAGGGCTGGCCCTCTTGATACCGAATTCTGGCAGACCATGAGTGATATTGCCTGGGGCCTTAAGGACTATTCTGCATCGGTGAGGGCAAGCGAGACACTCTACAGGGCAAAAAGGGCAAGAGAGGTGGACTACGAAAGGCTGTTTCTCTACTGGGCCGAGAGGGACAAACGCAGGGCACTTAAGTACGCCCTTGAGGGCTGGCATAACTTCAGGATGGACTACATGTTCTACTATTTTCTCAACACCTCGGCCTCTCTGAGAGACTGGAAGCTCATAGCCCGTGAGGTGGAAAAACTCTCTACCACGGAGTTTGAAAGATTCATGAAAAACCCCTTCTTTGTGTCAATCTACGCACAGACACTTCTAAACACTGGCAGACCAGAGACCGCAAGAAGACTCTACAGAACACTGCTTGAAAGGGCCTTCCACAGGGAAGTGCTTGCAGGATACATCTACTTTCTTATAGATGTGGGAGACCACGCAGGGCTTAAAGAGGTTCTGAGAAGATACTCGAAGTTTGAAACAGAGCCAGGGCTTGTAATGCCCTTTGTGCTGGCCTATATGAGCCTGCAGGATGGAAAAAACGCCCTGTCGCTCTCAAAGGTCCTGCCCATGGATACACCTGATAGGGAGCTACTCTATGCGGACATACTCTCACTTTACGGCAGGGAACACCGGGCAGACGCTGTGAGGTTCAGACTCTATAGAAAACTGAAAAGAAGACTTGAAGAGAACCCACAGCTTGTAAGAAACAGGGCCTTTATGGAAACATTCGTCAGGGTTGCCCTGTACTACGAGCCAGCTGGAAGGCTGAAGGAATATCTGCGGTCTGCTGGTGGTGTGTTGTCAGCAGATGTGGTAGAGGAGGTGGAGATAAGCAATCTTCTTTTAAGGGGCGAGCATGACAGGGCAAGGTATCTTATAAAAAAGTATGACTATGTGGTGCGCCCGTGGATACATCTTAATCTTGCCCTGTGGGAGGATGAGAGGATGAAGATGCTCAAGCTTCTGGAGGACCACATGGGCACCCTGCCTGTAAGGGACACCGTGGAGGCCCTTGTCAGAACAGGCCAGATAAAAACCGCCGTCTCCCACGCCCACCACGGGCTCGCCCTCAACAGAGAGGACTCTTTACTCTACACCCAGTATGCAGACCTTGTAACAGAATACGGGCAACGCCTGAAGCTCGGGGCAGGCTACATAATGTATGGCCCCTATGAGGAGTTCAAAAAGGAACTGTCTGCGGGGCTCTATCTGGCCAGGGCAACAGAGCTTGTGGTCTTCGGCACTCACGCAGAAAGGACAAACAGCGACAGCGAAGACCTCGTTAACCCTCCTTCAAGCAGACAAGAGACAGGCATAAGGCTTAAGAAACTGTTCAACAGGGGCAGGGTGGGCCTTACACTTGGAACGATGAAGGCCATGGAAGAAAACGGGTTTTATCTGGTAGAGCTTGAATCCCGTTATCTTAAAGACAGGATAAGCCTTGGTCTTTCCTACGGTAAGAACCTCTTTACAGAGGACAATGTGTATCTCTACCTCGGTGGTATGAGGCAGGGCTACACCGTGAAGCTCTCTTACAGCCACAGCCACAGAATGTGGGCAGGCCTTGAGCTGGGGAATTATCGTTATCTGTCGCAGGATGCGAGAGAACTCGGTAGAGGCATTATCCTGCGCCAGAGTCTTCACCACAGGCTGAGAAGAGGCTATCCAGACTACACCCTGAGGCTGTATGTGGAAGCCTTAAGCTTCAGGGAGGACAGGACATCTGGCACACTCATAGAAACTCTGTATCCCTATAGCCCCCTAAGGGTGCTTAACAAAAGCTACAGCCTTGTGGGTGTGGGGCTTTCCTTTGGTGAGAGACGCAGAGAGGGCTACACAGGGGTGTGGAGACCATACATGGTCTTTGATGTTACATGGAATAACAGAACAGACCTGGGTGTGGATGCAGAGGCAGGCATTGGAGGAGGCCTTTTCAGGCAGGACCATCTCTCTGTGGGTTTAAGATATGTAAAGGGCTTCAGGGCAGGAGAGGATATATACCTCGGTGTGTCTGTAAACTACAGGCTCTTTTACTGAGCCAGCGGGTAAACTTTACCCTTCAAAAATACCCCTCAACAGTGATATTATTAAATTATGGAGAGAAGAAAGACAAGAAGGCTTTACATAGGTGGTGTCTCTGTTGGTGGAGGTGCACCCGTGAGGGTGCAGTCCATGACCAACACACCCACCGCTGATGTAAATGCAACGGTGGAGCAGATAAGAAGGCTTGAGACCGCAGGGTGTGAGATAGTTCGCGTAAGTGTGCCCGACGAGGAATCCGCAAGGGCCATAAGGGAGATAAAACGAAGGATAAACATACCCCTTGTTGCTGACATACACTTTAACTGGCGTCTTGCAATAGACTCTGTAGAGGGTGGGGCAGACGGGCTCAGGCTGAACCCTGGAAACATAGGCTCAAAAGAAAGGGTAAAAGAGGTGGTGCGCTGTGCCCTTCAGAGGGGTGTGCCAATTCGTATAGGGGTAAATTCAGGTTCACTTGAAAGAGAGGTTCTCGAAAAATACGGACACCCCAGCCCAGAGGCACTGGTGGAAAGTGCCATGAGACATGTAAGGATACTGGAGGATGAGGGATTCAGCGATATAAAAATCTCACTTAAGGCATCTGACATCTGGACCACCATAAGGGCATACAGGCTTATATCCACCATGGTGGACTACCCACTGCATGTGGGCATAACAGAGGCTGGCACAGTGTTTTCAGGTACGGTCAAGAGTGCTGTGGGTATAGGAATACTTCTTGCAGAGGGTATAGGCGATACCATAAGGGTGTCGCTTACCGCAGACCCTGTTGAAGAGGTAAGGGTGGGCTGGCAGATACTCAAGGCCCTGGATGTTAGAAAACGCGGGGTGAATGTTATAGCGTGTCCCACCTGTGGAAGGATAAAGATAGACTGCATAGGGCTTGCAGAAAAGATAGAGAGGAGACTTTCTCACATATCCACCCCCCTTAATGTGGCTGTGATGGGCTGTGTGGTAAACGGCCCTGGTGAGGCCCTCCATGCGGATGTTGCAATAGCAGGGGGTAACGGTGTTGCCATGCTGTATGTGGAGGGCAGACCTGTTGAAAAACTCAGAGAGGATGAGGTGGTCGAAAGGGTGGTAAAAGAGGTGGAAAGACTTTCCACCATAAGACAGACCCAGCCCTGTTAACCCCAGCCTGAAAGGCCACTTCTTGAGGGTGTATCTACAGACAGTTTGCCATCCAGACCTTAACAAAATCCATCCCCATGCCGATAAATATGATGAAAGCAGGGTTAGCTACCCGCCTCCTTACTGTAGCGCTGTGCGGTGGGCTGAACCCTTCAGCCCACCGCACAGGCCTTTCAAACTCCCATGGTTTGACACAGAGTCTTTAAGATTTTATGGCTTAAAAGGTGGAGAGCCTGTCTGCTCTTCTGATGAGGTTGTCAGCGAAGGGCTTATGGCCATGGAAGAGGTAAGGGTTATTTAATAAAGTGGTTGCCATTAATAAAGTTCCTGTTGACAGTCATGTAAATAACTGCTATCCTAATACACTACTATGAAGGCTTACCACAAAATAACGGGTCTGTTTCTTCTGATGCTTATCGTCTTCCAGCTCACGGGTATAAACTGTGTAGATAGAGACGACATGCCCTTCAGCGACCATGTGGAGCTGAGTCTTGCCATTATACATGCTGGTGAGCCCACTTCTATAGACAATACCACAAACCACACCGATGACGGCTCGTCCGTTCTGCACGAGTGTCCCTGTCACTTTCACTTCATACCCAACCCTGCTCTGGTGAAGGCTGAACTCGTTGCAGAGGTCGTCCAGAACACACCTTCTTACAGGAACCACATAAGTCTCATACCAGGAGAAATATCCAAACCACCACGGCTCGTATAAGCCCTGCTCCCCGATAAAGTAGAGTATGAACGACGGGTTATAAACCCGCAGGTTTGTGAGATTTTCATGATTGAAGAGATAACTTTAAATTTTTGAAATCATATATCCGTAAAGGGGGCGTATTTATGACAAGGCGGATCGTGGTAATTCTTGTTGCCATATTCCTTGTCTCTGCCGGGATATCTGCAGGGGCCATGGCAGAGCAGAGGGTTTACACACTGGAGGAACTCCTTGAGATGGCCGAACGATGGAATCCCTCGGTGGCAATAATAGAGGCGAGACTCGAGGCTGCCAGGGCCCGTATAGTTAC
>JALUQR010000038.1:13995-15733 GCA_027017505.1 bacterium | reverse complement strand
GAATACACTCCTCTCTGAATAATTTAAGTATTATATGTTAGCAGTAAGGAGTCTCTTTTTCAAGAGAAAACAGTCTGTAAATTTATCCTGTTATAATCTAACGGGGATTTTTGTCTGTGTGGAGAGGGGAAGTTCTAATCGTATTCCCTGAAGACACTGGTGCTACCTGTTATACTTGTTGAGCGCAGTTCTTCTTCGTTCTCCTTCAGCATGCTTGCAAATGCCTTAAGGAGCTCCTTATCCCAGTAGCCCTTAAGGGCCTCTGCCTTCATAACCTCCACTGCAACCTCTGATGGTATCTCTCCTCTATAGGGTCTTACAGATGTGAGGGCATCGTAGACATCCACTATGGCGAGTATCCTTGCACCCAGGGGTATGTCCTCGCCCTCAAGCCCGTCAGGATAGCCCGTGCCGTTGTATCTTTCGTGGTGTCCCCTTATTATGGGAAGCAGTGGCTTTGCAAACTTAAGGGGCTTGCATATCCTCTCGCCTATAACGGGATGTTCCTTTACATGTCTGTACTCGTTTATGTTAAGTGCCCCTGGCTTGTGCAGTATGTTCTTGTCAGTGGCTATCTTTCCTATATCGTGCAGTATGCCTGCGTTTCTTATTATCTCCTGCTGTGAAGGTGGTAGCCCTATGTACTGGGCAAGCCTTGCGGAAAGCTCAGAGACACGCTGGGAGTGCCCGTGTGTGTAGGGGTCGTTGTAGTCCAGTGCCAGTGCCAGAGAGAAGAGCACATTCTGTGCGTTCTCAAGCTCATCGAAGAGCATCTTCATCTTTATGAGAGACTTTATCCTTGCAAGAAGCTCTGGCTTCTGGAAGGGCTTTGTTATGAAGTCATCAGCCCCTGCCTCTATGCCTCTTACCTTATCGTCCACCCCATCGAGGGCTGTGAGCATCACTATGGGTATAAAGCGGGTCTCCTTTTTCTCCTTGAGGCGCCTGCAGACCTCATAGCCATCCATCTGTGGCATTATTATGTCAAGAAGGATTATATCTGGCAGGACTTCCTCGACCTTTTTGAGGGCCTCCTTACCGCTGTATGCCTTTATGACCTGATATCCCTTGGATACAAGAAGTGCCTCCACAAGCTCCACATTCTGCACATTATCGTCCACCACAAGCACCCTGGCACCGTAACCGTTACTTCCATTCTCGCCCGTAGCAGAGACAGCCTTATGTTTGAAGTCGAATTTCACAGGTGGCTCCTCCTACCCATATGGGTACAGTATATATTATGCCATAAATGACCTCTATGGGCAACCCTTTTCTACTGCCTCTGAAACACTGAGAAAAAAGGGGCTATTTCGGCCCCATGGTCTTCTTTTTCACGCTGTGACACCTCTGACAGTTTTCAAAGCCCTTGGGCTGGAAGGCCACCTTGCCGTGGCATCTGCCACAGTACTCGCCGTTCCATATGTCGTACATGTTGAACTGATTGGCGCCTCTCTTTTCCTTGAATATCTTGGGGTGACAGTTCTTGCAGGAGAGCCAGTAGGTGTGAATCTTGTGGGGAAAGAGGACATTGGCCATGAGTCTGTCGTTGATTTCAAAGAGTATGTCCAGGTCAAGTGGTTCTTCCTCGGGCTCATCGCCTGTGATGGAGCCCCTGGGCTCAATCAGCCCCTGCACAACAGCCTTTGTCCAGTCAGGATACCCATAGGTATCCTTTGGAAAGTTCCTTATGGCAGAGGGAATGCTCTCAGGGTCCCGTGGTTCAGGAGGAATCCACGGG
>JALUQR010000038.1:0-13985 GCA_027017505.1 bacterium | reverse complement strand
ATCCACGGGTCATCCAGACCAAGTATCCGGGCCTCTTTTATCTTTCTTTTGATTTCCTCACGCCTTTTTCTTTCAAGCTCCTTGCGTTCCTCAAGCTGTTTTATTGCCCGCTTGGTATCAAAGGCATATGTGCCCCTCCTGTATACAGGTATGGTGGTAAGCCCTGGCTCGGGTGTGGGCTCGGGTATGTCCTTTACCACACAGCCAGCAATAAAAAGGATTAACAGTATGTATGCAGACCTCCTGACCATGTCAATCGCTTTCCACAAATATCTGTATCCTGTTGCCGTCTATGATGTAGATTCTGTCCTTTCCGTCTATGTATATGTAGCCAGGGTTGTAGAGTTCTCCAAGGGAAACACCCTTGCTTAAGAGCATGTGTTGCAGAGTCCCACTCTGGTTGAACACCAGTATCCTTCCACCGTGTCTGTCGAGCACATATATGTATCCCCTTGAGTCCACCGCAACACTTACTGGAAAATGCATCTCTGCCTGGCCATCTGTGCCAATCTTTCTTATAAGTTTGCCATTGCTGGCGAACACATACACCGTGCGCCCTATGGTGTCCACAGCGTATATGTGGCCGGTTTTATCAACCCTTACATCCGCAAAGCCATACAGCCCCTTCACATCCGGCTCTATTGATCTGATAACTGTGCCGTCTTTTTTGAGAACGAGTATCCTTTTATTGATTCTATCTGTTACAACAAGGTTCTCCTTTTCATCGAGTGCGAGTCTTCCCGCAACGAACCTCTTCTTTCCCCTGATGCCCTTTATCTTCACTGGCACAATGGTCTTATTCTTGACATCAACAAATTTTATCTCCCCTGTTTCGGCATCTGTTATGTAGAACTCTCCTGAGGATGTCTTCACTATACTAAGCGGCATGGAAAACCCCTTATGTGAAAGCTCTGATAGATACCTGAACTCCTCATCGAATGAGACGAGCCTTTTGTTTCCACTGTCAGCCACATAGAGTCTGTTTTTTATCCCGTCGTAGAACACACTTCCAGGCTCTTTCAATCTACCCATGAATTCATCGGTTGCTATAAAGGCAACAAGCCTTGCCCTCTTTGTCTCCACACCGTGGGCACCTTCTCCCCAAAGTGTGAGAACCAGCACCAGTGCCCACAGGAGTCTTATCTTCATGGTCTTTACTATATCTGGTGACACTTTATACATAGCTCCATAACCTTTCCTGCTCTTAAGATAAACTCCTCTGGTGAGCCCATGGGATTATGACATGTGGAGCAATTCATGGGCTCTTTTGAGCGAGGGTCTATGGCATCCTCTCCAACGGGGTGTGTGAATCTTCCCTGGGAGGGATGACAGCCCTCCATGGAGCATGTGTTATCTCCTGCAACGAGCATGTATCTTGTATTTGAGCCGTGGGAGATATGGCAATCAAGACACTTTCTGAGTTCAGGGTGCACATATCTTGCACTGTGTGCAAAGCCCTCTGTGTCCTGGTGGCACTGCCAGCAGGTCTTGTCCTCCCTTCCACTGAGGAGTGCCCTCTGGTCACTTGCGTGCGGGGTGTGGCATTCTGCACAGAAGTTGCCAGTTCTGCCTGCCATAAGGTGGCTGTATCTCTTGTAGAAGCTCTTTATTGATGCCTCGTGGCATTTAAGACACATGTTGTAGTCTGCCTGTACGAGCTCTTTTGAGCCTGGCCTGTGGCACACACTGCACTTTCCCTCTGCAAAGGGTCTGTGCACATTGGCCTTTATTATGCCCCTGTTGTCTGAAGAATGGGGGCTATGGCAGGAAAGACACCTTGCGCCCTTCATGTTAAGACCATAGTGAACCCCCTTGAGCCTCTTTGTGCCCGCATCGTGGCAGGATGTGCACACCCCTTTCTTCACTATAAGTCCATCAAGTGTTGAACCATGGGGGTTATGGCAGGTGGTGCATCTGCCCTTTTTGACCTCGGGATGCACAAACTTCTTTCCCCGTATGTCCTCTATCTTATGGCATTCAAAACACAGCCTTTCCACCCCAGCCCTGAGAAGCCCCCTGTTGTTGCTCGAATGGGATGCATGACATTCAAGACACAGCCCCTCTGCAACCGGCTGATGAACCACCCTGCCCTTAAGGAGCACATCCTTTTTATGGCAGGAGTAACAGAGCTCTTCTTTGCCTGTTCCGATAAGGCCCTTGTGTTTCGATGCGTGGGGATTATGACATGCGGTACACTGTCCCCGGGCAACAGGCTCGTGCACCATCTTTTTGTCAAAAAAACCCGCCACCTCACCGTGGCAGTCCGCACAGAGCCTGCGGGTGTTCTTCTTGCTCATCGCATGAACACCACCGTCGTAACCCTGAAAAATAACACTCACAACAGCTATAACACATATGATGAAAACAGCTCTCCTCATACTCCTCTAACCATCCAGAAGATTATATACGGCTATGACACCTTTTACAATCACCTTCTTTGAAAGGTTTGTGCTGTACCCTGTGTAAGAGGCTTCTGTCGTTGCTCATATGTGGCTCATGACAGCCAAGACAATCAGAGCCCTTAAGGCTTATATTACTGTGTGCCTCTGTGAGGCTCTTTGTTGTTGCATTGTGGCATCTGTTGCACAGGCTACGCCCATCTGCCCTGAGGAGCCACCGCTCTGTGGTCGCATGGGAAAGATGGCACTCCGCACATCCACCATCGCCTACAACCTTGTGGACAAACACACCCTTCTCCTCCATACCCTTTTTGAGCTCTGTGTGGCAGGAGTAACAGAGGGTATCCATCGGTCTTGACAGTGCCCACTTTAGCTTGCTTCCGTGTGGCCTGTGGCATGTGGTGCACTTGCCATCCTCAAAGGGCTCGTGCACGCTGTTTTTCGAAAGCTCCCTCTTTACAGACCCGTGACAGCTGTAGCAGACCTCTGGAACCTCCTCAAGAAGCTGATAGGGGTTGTTGCTTGCATGTGCATTGTGGCAGGCAAGACACCTGCCATCTTCAAACACCTCGTGACGCCCCTCTCTTGTTACCTCCCTTACCGTGGTAAAATGACACTTAAAACACAGCCTTTCTGTGTTGTCCTTAAGAAGCGACTGGTAGGAAGACTTATGTGGCATGTGGCAGGAGGAACATCTTCCCTGTTTTACCCTGGGATGTATGCTCACCCTGTCAAAACTGCTCCTTTTGTCCGCATGACAGGTGTAACAGAGTTCTCCATCGGGTTTGACTATAAGCCCCCTCTCGTCAGAAGAGTGGGCATCGTGGCATCTAACGCAGGCATCTTCCTTTACAGGGCTGTGCACCAGCTTGCCTGTAAAGTCAGCCCTCTTGTGACACCCGTAACAGAGTTCATCCGCTGGCTTCTTCAGAAGCCTTGCAACATCCGCAGAATGGGGCTCATGACATCCACTGCACACACCCCTTTTAATGGGAGTATGCACGAACTTTCCTGTCTTCTTTCTGGTATCCTCATGACAGCTGTAACAGAGGGTATCCTCCCTTGAGATAAGCTCTGCCCTCTGGTCTGACGCATGGGGGGCGTGGCACTTCGTGCATTCATCAACCGGCTGATGTGTGAGCCTTCTCTTTTCCATTGTCTCTTTGAACCCCGTATGACAGGAGTAACACAGCCTGTTACCCTCAAGCCGTGTCTTAAGGGGCTCACTTGAGTCCGCAGGATTGTGACACTCTGTACAGGCCCTGTCTCCGAAAGGTTTGTGAACGAAGCTTCTTATAAGGGTCTCGCCATCGGAATAGTGTGGCGAATGGCAGGAAAGACAATCTGTGCCAGCGACCCTGTAATCAAAGTGAGCCTTTCTGAAGGAGGAAAGCCCTGGGTCATGGCAGTCCACACAGAGCCTGTTGCCATCGTCCTTGAGGTTGTGGGAATACCTGGATGAGTGTGGCTCGTGACAGCTATCGCATCCCTTATCTATAGCCCTGTGGACTGTTTTACCCTGAAACTCCTCCCTTTTATGACAGCTGTAACAGAGCTCATTTCCTCCCTTTACGGTAACCGCCCTGTAAGGAGAGGAATGAGGGTCATGACAGGCAAGACACTTATCCTCCTTAAGCGGGGTGTGTGTGAATTTATCCTCCACATCCTCTTTTTTATGACACCTGTAACACAGGGATGCATCCCTTCCCTTAAGCAACACCCCGCCTATGAGCCCGTGTGGTGAGTGGCATCCCTCGCATCTGCCCTCTGCAACAGGGGTGTGCAGTCTGCCCTCTTTTTTGAACCTCTCCACATCCTCAGAGTGGCAGTCCACACAGCTCTTCTTGACCACCCGAGGAGGACCATAACAGCCTCCTGCAAAAAACAGCACAACCACAAGCAGTGTCAGAACACAGCCCTTCAAGGCAATTCCTCCGTGTTTAATAGAAACGGGAGAGTTCCTTCTCATTTATCTCCACCTTTACCATCTTCTTCAAACGCTCCAGATAGAGCCTGAGCGTTTCCTGAAACTTCCTTCTTCCAATGGTTATATCTATCTCTTTTTTGACCTTTTCGAGCGAAAGTGGTCTACCCCTTCTGTAATCGTTGAGTCTGTATATGATAAAAAGCTTTCTGTTCTTAACAGGCCCTATTATATCACCCTTTTTGGCCTTTTTTAAAAGCTCCACCACCTTGCGGGGCAGACGCCTTTCAGATACCCAGCCTGCCAGCCCGCCTCTTACCCTTGTGGAATCCACAGAATATTCCCTGGCAATATACTCAAAATCTCCACCTCTTTCAAGCTCCTTCAGAAGGGATTCAGCAAGGGTCTTGCTTGCAACCGCTATCACGCTTATATTAAATGTGTCGGGCTCTCTGTATTTTTCTTTATTTTTTTTGTAGTATTCCTCTATCTCTTCTTCCTTCACCTCTACGAGGGGAAGTATGACCCTGTCCTTGAACATCTCCACGAGGAGTTTCTTTCTGTAAAGCTCTATCTTCTTTTTAATCTCAGGGTCTCTCTCATAGTCCCTGCTCATCGCCTCCTCATCGAGCAACTTGCGCAGTACAAGGCTGTCAAGGGCCTTCTTTTTGGTCTCCATGTCGTATTTCTTTTCCCTTTCAAGCTCCCTTAAAAGCTCTATCGCATATACTGGTTTACCATTCACACGGGCAACAACCTTTCTGTGGGCATCCTTGCTTTTGCTATCCTTTGAGACCTCCTCCAGCACATCCTGGTATATCTTTACACTTGCCCTTCTGCGAAGGCTTTCAAAGTATTCCCTCTCTCTTTCCCTGAGTTTTTCTGCATAGAGGGTTCTCTCTATGAGGTATCTCTCTGAAGGGTTGGGCTCTTCTCTGTCGTCTTTTTTCATCTTCTCCCTGTAGTAGCGCAGTACCTCCTCGTCCGTTATCTTTATCTTGCCCAGCACCTCTTCTTTTCTGAGTTTATCGAGAAAGAGGTTAAGCCTGAACACCCTCATGGCCTCAACAAAGGCAGGGTCCTTATGTAAACCCAGGTTTTCGGCCTCCAATATCATGAGTTCTCTGTCTATTATCTCGTTCAGGAACTTACGGTAGTCCTGTTTTCTGAAGGACTTATCCTCGCTTTCAGCGAGCTTTTTTCCCACCCTGTTCAGCGTATGGAGCCTGTTTATCTCCTCAACGAACTGCCTGGTGGTTATAACCCTGTCTCCTATCTTTGCAACATAGGGTTCTTTCTTTTTGAATATGGAAAACAGAGAGAGGGCACCTGCGTCTTCACATAGAATGCAAAGTGCAAGGAATAGGGGGAGGAAACCGAGTGTATATTTTTTTCTCATCATGTATTTATGCACGAAACCCTTTCTATTCTATCCTGTCTATCATCTCTTTTGCAATCTTCTTTGCAAGTGATGTGGCTGACCTTACAAGCCCTATGTCGAATATTATTATGTAGTCGTCTCCCCTTCTCTTTATGCGTTCGTACCATAGGATACGGCCTGTTCTGGAGTCCACCATCCTTGCGGAAATACTCACCACAGGCACTCCTCCTCTACCGTCATCAAACTCCTCAACCGTGCCTGCAACCACTGCATCCACCTTGAGCCGTCTGCCCAGAACCTTAAGCCTTTCAATCTCCATCTCACCTATGGTGGTTATGCGTTCCTGTATGAGGAACTGTTTTATATTACCAGGCTCCTCCACGCGGTACTTTCCACTCTTGAATAGTTCGGCCACATATATGTCTGCCACCATCTTGCCCGCATCCTTTCTGCCACTTATGTTGTTAAAGGGCAGTACCGCAACCTTTTTGAGTCTCCTGTACTCAGAGGAGTTCACAGGCGTACCAATACCCCCGTCCCTGTGTGCACATCCTGTCCACACAAGAACCACCGCAGACAGAAGTATCGCACTTAAAAGCCTCTTCACAGTTTAAACTCTCCCAGTATCTTTTCAAGAAGACCCACGGTCTCTTTAAGTCTCTCCCTGTCTATCTCTTTATCCTCTGTGATTGCTGAAAGCTCGGTGGTTACCGCCCTGAGTCTTTCCATCTTTGCCCTGAGCTTTCCCACCATCACATTGAGTGCATCCGCGAGGTCTCCTATCTCGTCACCCTCACGCACCGTGAACTTAATCCTCAGGTCTCCCTCGCCAACCTTTTCCTTGAGTTCACGCTCTATCCTGTAGAGTGGGCCTGCAATCCTGTGTGGAAAAAACAGTGCTATTGAAACCGCAACGAGAAGTCCCACCATGAAGGCTATTACTATACCTGGCAGAAGAAGGTCAAGAAAGTTTCTTGCCTGTATGTGGAACTGTCTGTATGTTTCTCCAATCTCCTGGTTTGACATGTAGAAGAATATCGCCGATGATAGAACAAGCCCGAGCAGTACCACCGAGAGAACCTTGAGGAAAAGCCTTATCTGCATCTGACGCTTTATCGAGTAGTTCAGCCTTCTTCTTCTCTCCTTTATTCTGTTAGCCATATCTGCCTCCTGAACTGTAAAAAGGGTTTCTCCATTCTCACTCCAGCCTCTTATGGCACATGTTGCAGATTCTATCAAAGTCGAACCTTGCAAAGTATGGTCTGTTCCCACCGTGTGGATAGTGGCAGGTGGTGCATGTTATAACCCCGCCCTCTATGGTGGGCATCTCTCTGGGTATCTCCACATCCGCCCTTGTGCTTCGCACACCAACAGGATGGGATATACCCGCACTGTGGCACTCGGTGCAGACATATATGTTTGTATACCTTGCAGACTGCAGACCATAGCCATGCTCGGTATGTTCCACAATCTCCCTCATCTTTACGGATACCATCACGGGCTCTGGTGCCCTTATGTGCAGACACAGGTCTGCAGAGCGGGATGGCCTGAAAAGCCTTACAGAGGGCTCTTTCAGGCCCTCGCTTTTCTGAACCACCTCGGTACGGGGGTTCTCTATCATTCTTTTTCTTCCAAAAAGCACGCCCTCGCTCACGCTTCTGTTACCAAACACATCCATGGTTATTATCCTGTATCTGTAGCCCCTTGCGTCCTTGAGACCGGAGAGTCTTACCACATGCTCCTTCAAGAACACCTTCAGATTTGATACCCTTTCCCTGTAGTGCTCATCCTTCCAGAATTCCACCACACTTACCACAGGCCTGTCTGTCTCGAAGTAGAGGAGACCTTCAGGTATAACACCTTTCCTTATACCGAGAAACCTGATGGTCTTTACAGCAGGCGGGGCGTCGTCACCCTTTTCCACCACTATGCTGGATGGCTTGAATTTAAGAACCTTTCTGTACAGGGTGCCTTCTCCGGTCCTTTTAAGTTTCAGCTCAAGTTCGTATTCCTTATCGAGTGAGAGCCCTGTAAGAAAGAATATACCCTCTTTCGTGTTGCCGGGAAAGTAGAGCTCACTTTCTGGTCTTATCTGGAACTCCTCTATAACATGACACCTTCTGCACTCTCTATCCACATTGTTATGCCGGAATCTATAACTATAGATTCCGGCATACACATCCTCAAGCCCCATCTTCAGGGCTTTTGCACCTGCGTGGCATGCGTCGCACTCTGATTCAGCCCATGAAACCCTGTTGTATATCAGTATGATGAAACAGGCAAGTACATACAGTGCTCTCTTACAGTAAAACTCCAATCTATACTTCCGCATAAGGATATATTAAAAGTCTTCCCAGACATCTGCCTTACCCTTCAATCTTGCAAATGGCATCTTTCTTGAGAACACCGATGGCACGCTCTTTTTAAGCTCCAGTTTGTTGCCCGCAATATCTGTGGCCTTGAGTATGAACTTGAGGTCCCTTATGTCCACATCATCTCCCACGGGATATTCTATCTTCTGTGGTAGTCCTCTGCCCTCGCCTGTAACGGTCTTGAGCAGTTTACCATCCTTATCGAGTATGGAGAGACTCCACATTTTAATATCCTTCATCTCTGCGGACTCAAAGTTAAACAGTATGATTCCCTCGGCCATATCTACCGAGACATTTATACGCGGTGGTGTGGTCTTCACCCTTACCTTACTTGCCACAAGGGTCTCATTACCAGCGTTATCCTTTACCACGAGGTTGAAGGTGTATCTGCCATCCTTTACAAACCATCCCTCTTCTGCCTCACCCCTCCATATAAACCGCGGTGGTATTACACCGTAGCCGTGCTCCATCTTTATGAGTTTTCCATCCTCATCCCTTATCTCCACACGCCAGCTATCTATGTTGTCCACACTGCGCACCCTGGTCTCAAAGAGCACATAGCCGTTTTTCTTATCCCGTGTTGAAAACACCTCTTTGGTTGCGTACATCTCAATCTGTGGTGGTGTGTTGTCAACCGTTACCTCTGCAACGGCATCGAAGAAGTAGGTCCCGCCCTTATCATCCATCACCACAAGGTTAACCATGTATGTTCCCTCTGTTCCTGGCACGGATATGTAACCGCGGAATTCTTTACCCTGTCTGTCTGTAAGGTAGAATGTTCTTCCATCCACAATGGCCTTTACAAGCTTTGGCTCTCCAGACAGGGAAACAAACTTAACCCTTATCTGTCTCTTTCCAGGGCCTCTTCCGATGGGTGGCTGTAGTATAACCCTTTCTATCTCGAATGGGCTCAGGGCAGAATCCCTTATGAAGAATCTGTCTGCCATGCTTCTGACAATATCCTTTACCACCATACCCGCAAGCTCATCTAGGGATTCCACCACTCCCAGACCGAACAGACCCTCAAAATCGTGCCCCGTGTATGTGAGGTTTTCGGCCCACAGTATACTGCCATCCGCGGTGCTCAGCACCCTCAGACTCACACCCACGATTATCTTATCGCGCATCTTCGTGTAATAGAGAACGGAGCCAACCACCACTGCGTCCACATCGAGTTTTTTGCCCATCTCCCTTACCGCAAGGCGTGTTATGGCCCCTGTATAGCGTATTCTCCTTTTTGCAAGAAACCGCTCTATCTCTGCATCCCTTGCCATGAGCACCCAGCCCTTGCCCCTGAGCTCCTGCTTTATGTAATCTCTTATTATCTCATCTGCGTCGGGGTTATCTGTGAGGTTTTCAAGGGGCAGTATGGCCACACTCTTTACAATCTTTGGCCCTGCGGGGATACCCTTTGAACCGTAGTAGGGAAAGGCAGGTGTTATGGTGCGATAGGTGTAGAGTTCAGAGTCTGCATACAGTGGTGCCCCTGTAATAAGCAGGCCACTGAACACACCTGCCAGAATGTGTAACAGTATGGATGATACCCTGCGCATCCCGCAACCTGTTTTTTTAAAGCAGTGTGTCGAGCAGTCTCCTGACCGCCTTTGTGGTCAGTACCGTACGGTCAAGCTCCTCTATACCCAGTATCTTGCGCCAAGCACTGGCACTGGTCTCATACGCCTTTGCCTGCCACAGCACTATACCAGAGCTTGTATCTATCATCCTTGCGGATATGGACACAACGCCCTCTCTACCTCCGCCGTACTCCTCCACACTTCCCACTATAACAGCCTGCACGCCGAGCCTTTCGCCCAGCATCTTTATGGTTTCCCTGTCGGGCTCAAACACCCCGCCTTCAACAGCACCTGCAGTCCTCAGCACCATGCTGACAACCTTGTTGACCTCTCCCTCTTCAACCACATCAAATACCCCTCTTGAGAGCAGTTCCACCATGATGGCCGTCCTGACCTTCTCACCAGCGAATCTGTCACTGCTGAAGTTGTTAAAGGGTAGCACCGCAACCCTCTTGATGTAAGAGAAGTTCGCCTCCGGGTTCACATAGCGGACAACCTTGGCAGAACAACCCACAAGGAGAATCGCTATAAATGGAATCACTATTCTTGTTGCAAATTTCTCCATTTTAATGTTATTATACTTCATTTCGCCTCTCCTTGCAAAGCATTTATGATGTTTATATTATAATCAGTGAACCCCTTAGAAATACCGTTTCTGTCTCGTCATCACCCTTCCAGGTCTTGTTGTAATCCGCACTGATGGAGAATCTGCGCACGGGATACCAGCTTATGCCCGTTCCAACGGACTCCGTGTCGCTTGACGGATTGCTGTTGTAATCCAGTGACAGCCTGAACTTGCTGGTGGGTGTCCATATGATGTTGTAGTTCTGTGCCTGCGTGGGCTCTATATTTATACGGCTTCCCACATATATGGCCCTTGTGGGCACAAAACTCATGGTCAGATACTGGGTCTGGGAGGTGGAAGAGCTTCTTCCTGTTGTAACGCTGTCTGTTACAGAGTACACCACACTTCCATCGTATATGAGCGTAAGATAGGACCACGGAACGAGCTTGAGGTTCCAGGAAAATGTCCTTGAGTCTGTGTCCACCCCTGACTGGGGGTTTTCTATGTAAGAGAGGCTTCCACCCAGTGTGAGGTTAACTCCCCTGTAGACACGCATTGATGCATTGGTTGAAAAGATGTCGGTTGTGGTGGTGGTCTCTCCATCTATGAGGGATTCTGTACGTCTGAACCCCACATTGGTATTTATCGTGGGCAGGGGTGATGACGATGCGACAAGCGAGTATGTGTTTATTTCCGTATCAGAGCCATTGACCACATCCACACTGGATGTGGTGTAATCTCCTGAAAGAATCAGATACACGGGTATTATCACATATCGTGCATTGAACCCGTAGGATGTTGTGGTGTACTCGTTTTCTATGTCGCCCTCACGCAGGGTGTGGTCGTATCTCAGCCTTGCTCCGAGGGTGAGCCTGTCTGAATATATGTAGGTGAAGTTCACACCACCGAACTGCCTGGTCTCTGTGCCCTTGAGCGTGGTCTTGGGCGTGGTGAGCCTGTAGCCTATGCCCTCTATCTCTGTAACCCTTATCGCATCAGTGCCCGCCCCCAGGGTGTTCACCACCTTGAAGTATCTTGCACTGGTCTCTGTAAATGAGAATTCAAACCTGTTGTATATGCTGTTATAGGATGGCGTTATGTAGCCCATGTCTGTCCACACAGAGTTATCAGAGCTCGTATAAAGCTTCCAGCCGAAGCTGTAAAGGCCACCTGCTATGTTGGACTCCTCTGTGGCGGTGGTGTTTATGTAAAGGTATATGGCGTGGATTGACTCTGCGGTTGCGAATCCCACGCCTATGTTCCAGCCCGCATCATTCAGGTTTATCTCTGGTGTTACGGGCGTGTTTCTGTTGTTGTCTATAAGCTCTGGCTCCTGCGAGAGGGTCACACTTGTTGGATCCGGCGGGTTGAACTCTGCCAGTCCCTGTGCAGGCTCCACTTCGTCTTCAAATCTTGTTGCACCAGCAAGGCTCTCTGTGCTGGTCTCGTAGTAGCTGTAGCCTATGTTTGCTCCCATGCGAAGTCTTTTGGAAAAAAATGTCCTGTTAAAGTTCGCTGTCACCGTGTGATAGGGAAATTCGGTCTTCGTTGAGCTCACCTTGTTTTCCATCTGATAGTATCTGAAAGAATAGCTCAGGGTTGTCTCTGTATCGAGCAGTGTGAAGTCATACGAGGAGTTCACCGTGATGGTGGAGTCCTCTGTGTCAAGCTCTCTCGGTGTGTTGTAGTCCTGCACCGTGGAGCGGTTGTAGGCAATGGCCAGCGATGGCCACTCTGTGGCTGGTATTGTAAACGAAGCGTTCATGAATGTGGTGGTCAGTCTATCTCCCTCAGATGGCATGGACTCATTGCGGTTGTAGCTGAACTGCAACCTGTACATGGCTGGCGGGGTGAAACTCAGGGACAGAAACGGATAGGAGCTTTCGTTGCGTTTGCCATCCACCTCTGTTATAAGCACCCTGACATCACCTGTAAAGGCTATTGTGTTGGTAATCCTTTTTGACACGGTGAGTGTGTAGAGCTGGTCAAAACTCTCTCTGCTTGTCTCCGCCCCGCCTATAAGGCTAGTTGTGTCCCTGTAGTTTATGTCAACCCTTGCGTTAAGATAGGCATGACCGTACAGCGGTAGTAGGGCCACAAGCACCACTGTGCCCAGAACAGTGAGTCCTCTGTGTATCCTCATCTCACTTATCCAGCTGAACAACCCAGTATGGCTCCTTGCCCACTCTGATCTCTTTTATTATTACCTCTCCTATGGGGTCTATGAATATGAGTTCTCCATCCCTGTAATCGGTTATGTAGAGTCTGTTTCTCATCTCATCTGTTGCAAGCTCCACAGGTTCTCCATCAAGCCTGAGTATTCTGGTTATCACATCAGAGGAGTTGAAGAATATAATGACCCCTTCTTTTCTGCTCACAACGAACATCCTTCCGCCAAATCCCTTAAGCCCCCTGGTGGGACGCTCGGTAAGGCTTATCTCCTTGAGCACCTTTCTGTCTGTCTGCGAGATGACCTCTATTATACTTCCGCCCTCACAGAACACATAGAGCTTGTCGTCGTATTCTGCAATACCGGTGGGTCTAATGTCCACCTTCACGGTGCCAACCACGGAATCGTCCACAGTATCTATAATGGTGAGCTCATTGGTCCTCTCTGCTGTAACATAGACCTCTCTTCTCTCGGAATCCGCCAGTATGTATGAAGGAGAAAGCCCCACATCAATGCTCTTTATAACCCTTCTTGTAAAGGTATCCACAACTATAACATTGTTGTAGAGTCTGTTTGTAATGTAGAGTTTTCCCTCAAGGGAGTTTTCTTCAGATGGCATGAATGCCATATCAGCTGGGTCTATACCAACATCTATGTTTATGGTATCCCTCACCCTCATGTGTGTGGTATCCACTATGGAGATGGTACGGCTTCCCGAGTTCAGCACATAGAGAAGGTCTCCTGTCTCGTTTACAGCCATGGCAGTGGGTGCCATACCAACTGTTATGGCACCTATAACCCTTTCAACGCTTCTGTCTATAACGGTTATGTAATTTTCCCCGCTGTTGGATACAAAAAGTAGTAGCTCTCTTGCAGAGGGTCTCTGGGGCTTCACGCTGAAGGCAGGCACAAAGATGATTCTCTTTTCCACAGATTTCTCTGGATTCCAGGCAATCTGAACCACCGTGCTTTCTCCTCTGCGAAGTCTCAGGTGTTTGAGCTCGAATTCAACCTCCTCTTTATCGAGCCTCAGAGAGGACCTTCCCTCTCTGCGCCTTATGGATGCAGACTTAACCGTTATGACAATTGCTGAGTAATCGCCTGGTTCCACAAAGCCCTCTGCCACAAAGACCTGCCGTTTGGCAACCTCCATGGAGCTTATCTTCTTGAGGCCCTCAAAAACCGTCTCCTTCAGGTTGTCCGAGCGTAGCTCTATCTTTGAGATGGTAAACTCTATATCAGGTGGGAGGAACGAATCGGTGTGAATGTATACAAGAACCCTTGCCTTCGAGAGAGGGAAGGTGGGTGTATCTGATATTGTCTTACAGGATGCAACCAGAAGGAGTAAAAACACACATACCGCTACCCTCAGGCCCGCCTGTCTCACCTGTAGCTCTCCTGTATTTTGTTCTTTTCAAAAAAATACCTCATAAGGGAAGCAAAAATCCACCCCCATGAGGCACCATCACCTCAAAACCCCACAATAATGCATTATTTACCATACTTTCGTGCACCAATGCAATCCCTTTTCCAGCCACACCCCTACCACAGACTGCCAGGGGATACATGCATCTTAACCTCCAGGTCGAACACATGGTAT
>JALUQR010000037.1 GCA_027017505.1 bacterium | reverse complement strand
GTTGCAGAGTTTCTGGGTGTAAGGGCTGAAGAGCTCATAAAGACCATTATATTCACAACAGACAGGGGCACGGTGGCTGTCTGTGTTAAGGGTACCGAAGAGGTCAACCCTGAAAAGCTTAAAAGGGCAATAGGTGCAGAAAGGCTTGAACTTGCAGACGAAAAGACCATAGAGGATGCTACAGGTGGGCCCGCAGGGTTCAGCGGGCCCGTGGGGCTTAAAATACCCGTTGTGGCAGACTACTCTGTTATGGGCATGAAGAACGCCGTAACAGGTGCAAACAGAAGGGACTATCATCTCAGGGGTGTAACCCCAGGGGTGGACTTTAAACCCACCTATAAGGACATAAGGGTTGCAAGGGATAAAGACCCCTGTCCCAGGTGTTCCACACCCATGACCCTTAAAAGGGGTATAGAGGTGGGGCACATATTCAAGCTTGGCACAAAGTACAGCGAGTCCATGGGAGCCCTCTTTATAGATGAAGCAGGAAGGGAAAGACCCATCATAATGGGCTGTTACGGTATAGGTATCGGCAGAACCGTTGCAGCCACCATAGAGCAGAACCACGATACCGCAGGCATAATATGGCCCATCCCGCTTGCACCTTACCAGATATACCTTCTGCCCGTAAACATAAACGATGAGAAGACACGAAAAAGGGCAGACTCACTTTACGAGACCCTCACAATGGAGGGCTACAGTGTCCTCTACGATGACAGGGATGTCAACGCTGGCATAAAGTTCAAGGATGCAGACCTTCTTGGCATGCCTGTGAGAATCACCATAAGTGCAAGAACCCTTAAAGAGGACTCCGTTGAGATAAGGGATAGAAAAACCCTGCACACAGAGCTCGTCCATGTGGAAGAGGTTGTCGCCTGTGTGGAGGAGTTCCTCAGGGAAGAAGGGCTTAAGCCATCAATGAACCCTTAAAAAAGGAGACACAAGATGGATGGAAGGTTAAATGTGGTCTTCGGGTTCTGCTACCTTGTGTTAACGATAGTGCTTGGTCCATTCATGCTTGTACCCCGTGCAGGCGAAAACCTTAAGGCCATGGGAAAGCTTTCAGAAGGGCTTGGTTCTGCATCCCAGGAGGAGCTTCTTTACGGTGTGGTGGAGTACCTGTCAGGGCTATCGGGCTCGCACTTTCTGGCAAGTGCAGTGCACGGACACGGAAATCTCGAGGCTGTGCTCAACATAGTGGTGGGACTGGTGCTTATAAAGCTGTGTCTGCCAAACACAGTTAAACTGGTTGCAGGGCTCTTCTTCATACTGGGCACACTGCTACATTCAGGAATGCTCTATCTCTATGGTGTGTTCGGTGTGGGCTGGGCAACCACATTCACAAAGTTCGGTGCCCTTCTTATTGTCGGAGGGGTTGTGCTCATGGCGGTTCTTTCTATCTACGGGTTTCGGAAGGGAGAAGTCTGTCAATAAGGGATAGAAACTCTGGAGAGGCAAACTCAACCCTCTCCCCTGTGCTTATAAAGGCTATGGTGCCCTCGGTGTCCACAACAAACACCGTGGGTGTCCAGAGGGTCTTGTAAAGGCCCGCAAGGTAGGCCCCATCATCCCTCAGAACCCTGAACTCATAGCCATTTTCTTTTAAGAACCTGTTTATTGTGTATATGGACGCAGAGTGTATGGTATCCTCGTCTATGGTTATTATGGTGAGGGGT
>JALUQR010000036.1 GCA_027017505.1 bacterium | reverse complement strand
CATGATTACCGCCCAGAGGGGCTTTCAGGCAAACTCAAGGATTATACTCACAACAGACGAAATCCTGGGTGAACTCGTAAACCTCAAACGATAAGACCCCAGCATGGCATCTCACTTTCTCTGTAAGCCAGGCTGTATGCTTTAAGACAGCCTGGCTTTAACTGTTTTCAGGATATGGTCAGATTTATGACGCACCCAAGTCAAAAGGGCTGACTGCAGGGTTGCCCGAACCACAGAGTGGGTTGATTTTACTGTGTTTTTCAACCCCGGAAAGGAATGGCACGACTATTGCAAAATAATCGTGACAAAGGAGGTTCAGGAGCGATGAACAAGAAACTCATCATTATAATAGGGGCAGTCCTTGTGGTACTGCTTGTTGGCGGAGGTGGTGCCTACTTCATGTTCAAGGGCGGTGGCGGAGGCGAACACTCCAAAAGTTCAGGTGGCCACGGTGGAGGACGCGACTCAGCAGACACAGGGCTGCACAACCTCTACAAGCTTGACCCCTTCATAGTAAACCTTCAAGACAATTCCGGAACAAGATACCTGAAGATTACCGTAAACCTTGAACTCGAGGGAGAAGACACCAGAGAAGAGATAGACCAGCTCATGCCCAAGATAAGAGACTCACTCATAATACTTCTGAGCAGTAAGAGCTACAGCGAGATAGGCACTGTGGAGGGCAAATACAGACTGAGAGAAGAGATGGTGGAAAGGATAAACAACCTTATGAAAGAGGGAAGGGTTCTTACCGTGTACTTCACAGAATTTGTCATTCAGTAACACACAGGAGAGATAGAACCAATGGCAGAGCAGATTCTAACACAGAACGAGGTGCTCGCACTCCTTAAGGGCATATCAGACGGAAAGATAAAGGTCAAAAAGGAAGAGAAGAAACCCGCACAGAAACTTACAAAGTGGGATTTTACCAAACACGCCAAGGTAAAGAGACAGCGAATGCCCGTGCTCGAGATGATAGCGGACAGATTCTCCAAAGAGGTGCGCTCCCCCCTGTCCATACTCCTCAAGCAGGACATAGATGTTACCACAGAGGGTGTGAGAAGCGAGCGATACGCAGACTTCATACACCAGCTCTCCCTGCCAACAAGCATCAATGTGTTCCAGATGCCACCACTTAAAGGACAGGGACTCCTCGTCATAGACGCAAACCTTGCCTTTCAGATGGTGAGCAACTACTTCGGTGGAACATCAAGGTTCAACACCAGGGTGGAGGGAAGAGAGTTCACCAGCATAGAACAGATGGTTATAAGGAAGTTCATAAACATAATATTCAAACACCTCGTTAAGGTATGGAAAACAGTATATCCCATAGAGCTCAACCTTGTGCGCTCTGAGACAAACCCACAGTATGTTACCATCGCATCTCCAACAGACACCATGGTCATAATAGAGTTCTCCATAGATATAGATGGCATACAGAACAGGTTCTTTTTCTGCATGCCCTATTTTTCCATAGAGCCCATAAAGGAGAAACTCTACGGTGGAACAGAGGCAATAGCCACAGACCCGCACTGGTCCTCGCGTCTTAAGGAAAGGGTGCTGAGTATCCCGCTCACGCTCACCTGCATTATGGGCTATACAGAGCTCATGCTTTCAGAGGTGGTAAAACTCAAGGCTGGAGACGTAATAAGGCTCGATGCAAGGGAAAACGAGCCCGTTGAGGTGCTCATAGAGGGCATACCCAAGTTTTTTGCAAGGCCAGGACTTGTGGGAAAGAACTACTCATTTGAGATACTCACAGCAATCAAGGAAGGAGGTTAAAACAGATGACAGAAGATGCAAGAGACATGGAAACAGAAGGCCAGACAGACTCCGTCCCCCAGGACATCACCCCTCCATCAGCTGGTGGCACAGAAGAAGTAAAGGAGGCAAGCTTCTCCAGCCTGAGCGGAGAAAAAAAGGGAGATAGCGTTGCAAACATAGATATGATTATGGACATACCCGTTACCGTGAGTGTGGAACTTGGCAGAACAAAACTCCTTATAAGTGAACTGCTGGGGCTCGGGCAGGGCTCTGTGGTGGAGCTTGAAAAACTTGCAGGAGAGCCCGTTGAGGTGCTCGTAAACGGAAAACTCATTGCAAGGGGAGAGGTGGTTGTGGTGGACGAAAAGTTCGGCATAAAACTTACAGACATCGTAAGCGTTACAGAAAGGATAAACAGGCTGAAATGATGGAATCCTACGGCTATCAGCTCTTAAAAGTTATAGCAAGCCTTCTGGTGGTGCTGGGCTTTATGGGTGGTGTTATGGCCCTGTTGAAACTCTTTGTCAGAAAAAGAGACCATACAGGGAGCAGAATGCTACCTGTCAGGATACTCGGAAGGGGTCTTATAGGATACAGAAAAGACATAGTGGTTGTGGAGGTAGCAGGTGAAACACTCATACTGGGTGTTACAGCAGACAATATAGTGTGCCTTGGAAAGGTGGAGGATAAAAAGACCCTTGAGGAATTTAAAAAGGCCACACACAGAAACACCAGCCATCTTATAGAGAAGATTCTCGATAAGTTTAACGAACCCGTAATAAAACGCGGGAAGGTGGCAGGACAGGAAAAATGAAACGATTAACCGCAGGTATTACGGCACTGATATTGCTTCTTCTGCCTGTGGTGGTTTTCGCACAGCCACCACAGATTACACTGAGCCTTGGTGACACAGATGAGGGGCTCAGCCCTGCCATACAGATAGTAATACTGCTGACAATACTCACACTGCTTCCATCCATACTTATCATGATGACATCGTTCACAAGGCTCATAATAGTATTCTCACTTTTAAGGCAGGCACTCGGGGTCCAGCACGCACCACCCAACCAGGTACTCATAGGGATGGCACTGTTTCTTACCATGTTCATAATGTATCCCACCTTCAGCAAAATCAACACCCTTGCGATACAGCCCTACAGGGAAGGAACGATTGACATGGAGGAGGCCCTCTCAAGGTCTACAGAACCACTCAAGGACTTCATGCTCAAGAATGTGAGGGAAAAGGAACTTATGCTTTTTACAAAACTCTCTGGAAAGGAGTACAGCTCGAAGGAGGAACTGCCGTTCCATGTGGTAGTGCCCGCATTTGTCATGAGCGAGCTCAAGACAGCCTTTCAGATAGGGTTTCTCATATATCTGCCGTTTCTTGTCATAGACATGGTCATAGCCAGTGTGCTCATGTCCATGGGTATGATGATGCTTCCGCCTGTTATGATATCACTGCCGTTTAAGCTTCTGCTCTTTGTGCTCGTTGATGGATGGTATCTGCTTGTTGGCTCACTTGTGGAGGGTTTTAATTAGGGAGGCTGGGTTATGACACCAGAGTTCGTTGCAACCATAGGCAGACACACAATAGAGGTGGCACTTATGGTGAGTGCACCAATACTCATATCAGGCATGGTGGTGGGGCTTGTTGTGAGCATACTTCAGGCGGTAACCCAGATACAGGAGATGACACTCACCTTCGTTCCAAAGATTATAGCTGTCTTTGTGGCACTTATAATCTTTGCACCATGGATGATGGAGGCAATGATACGGTTTACCACAGAGATATTCAACAACCTTCCCCTCTATGTGAGGTAAGGGATGGAGCTTGTAAGGTTTGTCATAGATAATGCAGGCACATTCATGTTCGTGTTTATAAGGACTGTATCCATACTTGTTGTTACACCCGTGCTGGGCTCATGGGGTGTGCCTGTCAGGGTGAAGGTGGCACTGTCTGTGATACTGGCACTCACCATGACATCCCTCATACCACCTGTGGGCATACCACAGGATGTTACGGCTCTTATGGCTGTGGTCTTCTCAGAGGTGCTGTTTGGTATAACCATAGGGCTTCTTATAAAGTTCATATTCACAGGTGTTGAGTTTGCAGGCCAGATAAGCGGGTTTCAGATGGGTCTGGGCATGGCAAATGTGTATGATCCCATAAACAGCGTGCAGATAACAGTTATAGGAAGGTTTCTTGGAATGATGGCGATGCTTGTTTTTATAGCCATGGATGGACACCTTCTTATAATACACACCCTCTGGAAGAGCTTCAGCCAGGTGCCACCAGCAGGGTTCATCATGAACAGCAGGATGATAGCCCACATACTGGAACTCTCCGGGGTGGTCTTTGAGATAGCGGTAAAACTTGCAGCACCTGTGGTTGCAACACTCATATTCATAAACGCTGTGCTCGGCATAATGGCAAGGACGGTGCCCCAGCTGAATATGTTCGTTGTGGGTTTTGCCATAACCATAATGGCAGGGCTTTTCATAATAGCCCTCTCCATGCCCCTTACAGAATATGTGATAAAGGGTTTTATAGACAGCATGTGGCTTGATATAGCACGATTCATGAGGATTATCTGACCATGGCAGACGACTGGAAGGAAAAAACCGAGGCACCAACGCAAAAAAGGCGTGACGAGGCAAGGGAAAGCGGAGATGTTGCGTCAAGCCGTGAGGTGGCAACATTTTTCATCATAATGGGTGGGCTCGCTGTAATGTGGTTTTCTGGAAGGAGTATGCTCGAGGGTATGGGAATGTTCATGAAACACTCCTTCATGTTCCACAACGCAGACCTTACAACCCAGGGTATACAGAGGCTGTTTACCCTTACGGTTGAATACCTTGTCTGGATATTCGCACCTGTGCTGATAATACCAGTATCTGGTGTGGTAGCATTCCTTGTGCAGAACGGCTGGCTGTGGACACCAAAACCACTGACACCCAATGTTGCAAAACTGAACCCCATTGAGGGAGCAAAAAGGATACTCTCTGCATCTGCCTTTGTAGAGCTCTTTAAGTCCCTTGCCAAGATAGCCATCCTTCTGTGGGTGGTCATAGATTGTGTGAGGGATGAGTGGCAGAAGATACCACTGCTTGTTGATATGGACCCCTGGTCCACATTCGTGTATGGGGGAAAGCTCACCTTCAGGGTGGTTGTAAGTTCAGCATGGGTGCTCGGGCTTATTGCACTTCTGGATTACATATTCCAGCGCTGGCAGTACGAGAGAAAGCTCAGGATGTCCAGAGAGGAGATAAAGGAAGAGACGAAGAACACAGAGGGAGACCCGCTTATAAAGGCAAGGATAAGGAGCATACAGCGTCAGCTTGCACGCCAGAGGATGATGGAAAGTGTGAAAACAGCGGATGTGGTGGTCAGAAACCCCACCCATCTTGCGGTTGCTCTTAAATACGAAAGGGAGAAGATGAGGGCACCAAAGGTGGTGGCAAAGGGCAGGGGACTTGTAGCCCAGAGGATAATAGAGATAGCCCATAAACACGATGTGCCAGTGGTGGAGAACAGAGAGCTTGCCAGAACACTCTACAAACTCGTGGAGGTGGGCATGGAGATACCTGTAACACTGTACAGGGCTGTTGCAGAGCTTCTTGCCTATGTGTACTCGGTAAGAAGAGGCATAAGGGGATGAGGAGATGGACATAAGCGGTGTGCTTAAAAACATGGAGCAGGTTAAAAAGGGCGGGGAGTTTCTGCTCCCAGTAGCGGTTGTGGGTGTGGTTGCTGTTATGATACTGCCAGTGCCACCCTTTGTGATGGATATACTGCTTACATTCAACATCACCTTTGCGGTGATAATACTTCTCGTTGCCATACACATAAAGAGACCCCTTGATTTTGCCACATTCCCCACCATACTGCTGGTTGCAACTCTGTTCAGGCTTTCGCTGAATGTGGCAACCACAAGGCTTATACTTCTACATGGAAGCGAGGGTGTGGATGCAGCAGGGCAGGTGATAAAGTCCTTTGGAAACTTCGTTGTGGGTGGAAACTACACCGTGGGGTTCGTGGTCTTCTGCATACTGGTTATCATAAACTTCGTGGTGATAACCAAGGGTGCGGGCAGGATAGCAGAGGTTGCTGCAAGGTTCACACTGGATGCCATGCCCGGCAAACAGATGAGCATAGATGCTGACCTTAACGCAGGCCTTATAGGAGAGGAAGAGGCACGAAGAAGGCGCGAGGAGATAGCAAAAGAGGCAGACTTCTACGGAGCCATGGATGGTGCAAGCAAGTTCGTAAGGGGGGATGCTGTGGCAGGAATACTCATAACGATTATAAACATACTCGGCGGGCTTGCCATAGGAGTTTTACAGCAGGGTATGCCACTGGCTGATGCCGCAAGGACATACACACTGCTTACAGTGGGTGACGGGCTGGTAGCCCAGATACCAGCACTCATTGTGTCCACCTCTGCGGGTATAGTGGTATCCACTGTGAGTGCGGATACAGGTCTCAACATAAAACTCGGAAGACAGTTCATGCACTACCCACAGCCCATAATGATGGCAGGTGCCATACTGTTTGTCTTCGGGCTCGTGCCAGGACTACCGCAGATTCCTTTCTTTGTGCTCTCCGCAGGTGCCTTCGCTGTGGGATACACCATACTCAGAACACTTAAAAAACA
Organism: bacterium; assembly: GCA_027017505.1. Taxonomy (GTDB): domain Bacteria; phylum Desulfobacterota; class GWC2-55-46; order GWC2-55-46; family DRQE01; genus DRQE01. The sequence goes on along the minus strand of JALUQR010000036.1, from coordinate 9,513 downwards.
GAAAGAGCTTGAGGCCGAAAGAAAGGCACTTGAGAAAAAGGCAAAGAAGAAAACCCCTGATGTTATGGAGGAACTTACTCTGCCAGATACCCTTGCCCTTGAGATAGGCTACAGGCTCATACCCCTTGTGGACGAAGGCGAGGGTGCAGAGCTCCTTGAAAGGATAAAGGGTATAAGAAGACAGTTTGCAGAGGAGATGGGGCTTATAGTGCCACCAGTGCACATAAAGGATAATCTGCAGTTAAAGCCATCAGAGTATGTGTTTCTCATAAAGGGGCTTGAGGTGGGCAGGGGTGAGCTCATGATGGGATACATGCTTGCCCTCAACCCTGGTAACGCAACAGAGGGGCTCGAGGGCATACCCACAAAAGACCCTGCCTTCGGGCTTCCAGCCCTGTGGATACCCGAGAAGGAGAAGGAAAGGGCACAGCTTATGGGCTATACCGTGGTAAGCCCCTCCGCTGTCATAGCAACCCACATAAGTGAACTGATAAAGACAAACTGCGAGGAACTCCTCGGCAGACAGGATGTCCAGAACCTTCTCGATAAAGTGGCAAAGACACATCCAAAGATAATAGAGGAGCTCGTGCCAAATGTGCTCAATGTGGGAATCATACAGAAGGTACTGCAGAACCTTCTTAAAGAGGGAATATCCATAAGGGACATACACACCATACTCGAGACACTTGCAGACTACGGAAGCATAACAAAAGACCCGGAGACCCTCACAGAATATGTACGCATGAGGCTTAAAAGGCGTATATCAAAGACCTATCAGATGGCCGACGGAAGGATACCCGTGATAACACTCGCCCAGAAGATAGAGGACACAATAGCACAGTCAATAAAACAGACCCAGCACGGCTCCTACCTTACGCTGGAGCCCGCAATGGCAAACACCATAATAAACTCCATAGCAAACTCCGCAGAGGAGGTGCTCAAAACAGGCATACAGCCCGTGATACTGGTCTCTCCAGAGATAAGGCGTTTTGTCAGAGGCCTTATAGAGAGAAGGCTTCCGTCAATTGCGGTGCTCTCATATAACGAGATTGCAGACAATGTGCGCATAGAAACCCTTAAGGTGGTGAACATCTGAAGATGCACATAAAGAGGTTCAAGGGAAGAACAGTAAAAGAGGCCATAAGATATGTAAAGGAAGAGCTGGGTGAGAATGCCCTCATAATAGACACCAGAAGGGCATCTGGCGGATATGTGGAGATACTTGCAGTGGTAGAGCGCGATGCAGAGGAGAAAAAAGCGGTGAAGAGTCAAAGAGAGGCACATCTTCTCAAGGAGTTAAGGGAGCTTAAGGAGTTTGTTCTGTGCGTCATGAAGGACGGGAAGAGACAGGTTGCAAGGGTGTTTACCTCTCTTGAAGATGAGCTTGTAAAAGAAGGGCTTGACAGAAGGCTTGCAAGAAACCTCATATTCAAGGCATTCTCGAGCATGCGCGAAAGAGAGCCAGATACAGGCTGGCTTAAAAGATACATAAAGAAGAAACTCCTTGATAGTGTGAACACCACAGACCCGCTTTCCTCAAGGAGCAGAACATTCATGGCATTTGTTGGTCCCACGGGTGCTGGAAAGACATCCACCATAGCAAAGCTTGCCTCGCTGGAGGCACTCAAAGGCAGAAAAAAAATAGCCCTCTTTACGATGGACACGCAGAGGGCAGGTGCAGCAGAACAGCTCACACTCTACGGCAAGATAATAGGTGTGCCGGTACAGAGAGTTGACTCTGTGGAAGAACTGCTCAGAGCGGTGGATATGCACACCGACAAGGACTGCATATTCGTGGATACCGCTGGCAGAAGCCTTACAGACACAGAACACATAAGAAGCCTTGCAGAGCTATCAAGGGCCATACCATACATGAAGCTCAACCTGGTGATGAGCGTGCAATCGCAGAATGAGTTTCTCTACGAAACCATAGACCACTATAAAAAGGCAGGTATAGATTACCTCACATTCACGAAACTTGACGAGGGCGGGCTCTTCGGTGCTGTATTCAACGCAGCACTTTACAGCAGAAAGCCACTCACATATTTCACCACAGGCCAGCACATACCCAACGATATAGAGAGGGTAACACTTAAGAGACTCTCCACAATGATACTGAACAATACAGGAGGTACAGATGGAACCCTGTGAGACAAAGGTTATAGCCATAACAAGTGGTAAAGGAGGAGTTGGCAAGACCAACATAGTGGCAAACACAGCCATAGCTCTGGCAAGGATGGGAAAGAGGGTGCTCGTTATGGACGCAGACCTGGGGCTCGGCAACATAGATATACTCCTGGGGCTCACACCGAGGTACAACATAGGACACTTTCTCAGAGGAGAGAAAAAACTTGAGGAAATCATAGTAAAGGGGCCAGAGGATATTATGATACTGCCCGCATCCTCTGGCATACAGGAGCTCACAGAGCTCAACGCAGAGGAACAGCTATCGCTTGTTGCACATCTCGACGAGATGGTTGACGGAATAGACATAATGATTATAGACACAGGGGCGGGTATATCGAGCAATGTGCTCTTTTTCAACATAGCTGCACAGGACATAATTGTTATAGCCTCTCCAGAGCCCACATCCATAACAGATGCCTATGCACTCATGAAGGTGCTTTCCAGAAAGTACGGTGAGAAGTCCTTCAGACTCATAGTAAATGCGGTGGATTCCGAGGAAGAGGGCAAGAATGTCTACAGAAAGCTCAGCACCGTTGGTGGCAGATTCCTGAACATATCTGTGGATTATCTGGGGTGTATACTCTACGATGAGTTTGTTCAGCTCTCGGTGGTACAGCAAAAAGCGGTTGTTCAGGCCTATCCCGATACCCCTGCAAGTATATGCTTCCACCACATAGCAAAAAGGCTGTGCGAGATGCCAGTGCGCCGAGGGCTCAAAGGAGGCATGCAGTTTTTCTGGAGGAAGATGCTGAGCAGAACTTTCTAAATAAAAGGAGAAAAAGACCATGAGCCACGGATACGCAAAATACTACTCAAGTGAAAGGGACAGACTCATAGAGGAGAATGTGAAACTCGTAAAACTCATAGCAAACCAGATTGCAATACACCTGCCACCCCATATAGATGTGGAAGACCTCATAGGGGCTGGCATTATAGGGCTCATAGAGGCGGTGGATAACTTTGACCCCAACAGAGGGGTAAAGTTCTCAACCTATGCAACCATAAGGATAAGGGGCGCTATAATGGACCAGCTGAGGAGCATGGACTGGCTTACAAGGTCCATGCGCGATAAATCCAACCAGCTTGAAAGGGCCTACATGGAACTGGAAAAGAAACTTGGAAGACCCGCAGAATCAGAAGAGGTGGCAGAGCATCTGGGACTTTCAAATGAGGAGTTCTTCCAGCTTCTAAGAGAGGTAAGTGCATCCACTGTGCTGAACATAGAAGACCTGGGGCTTAACGCCGGCCAGGAAGGGCTCGATATACTGGAATGTATAAAAGACCCTAACGGAAAAGACCCCATGCTCGTAAGCAAGCTCAACGAGCTTAAAAAGATAGTGAAGGAGGCAATAGAGAAACTTCCTGAAAAGGAAAAACTCATAATATCCCTCTACTATTACAACGAGCTTACGATGAAGGAAATAGGAAAGGTGCTCGATATTACAGAGTCCAGGGTGTCACAACTGCACAGCCAGAGCATGCACAGACTCAAGGCATACCTCAAAGAATATTACGGATAAAACCCTGCCACAATGGGTATCTATCGCTGTTAAAGATTCACCCATCCCGTACCGATAATCTTAAGGGGAGAGACTATCGTAAGCCCCCTGTGGGGTATTACTGGACCTGAGAAAGGAGAAGTTTCGCCAGATGATGTCTGATACGGTGGGTCAACGCGTGGGCCTTACAGAGGAGACCTTTGTAAAGATGAGAAACCTCATAGCTCAAAAAACGGGCATATACTTTCATGATAACAAGAAGTACCTTCTTGAGATGAAGCTCGCAAGAAGGATAAAGGAAAAGGGGCTTTCATCGTACGAGGAATACCTTCATGTGTTATCCAGCAGGCCCGAAAGAGAGGAGGAGTTCAGAACCCTCATAGACCTTATAGTAACAAAGGAGACCAGCTTTTTCAGAGAGCCCGCACAGTTCAGGATTCTAACAAAACACCTCATACCAGAGATTCTTAAAAACAGAAACACCCGCAGGACAATAAGGATGTGGAGCTCCGCATGCTCCACAGGTGAGGAGCCATACACAATGGCCATGGTAATACTCGAGGAGGGACTGCCCCTCAGGGGATGGGATGTATACATACTCGCAAGTGACATAAACGAGAGGTTTCTCATGTCAGCCCGTGAGGGCAGATACGAGACCTATTCGGTAAGAAACACACCACCCAGGTATCTGAAAAAGTACTTTACAAGAAGGGAAGATGAGTATGTGCTCAAAAGGTGTGTCAGGGATATGGTGAGCTTCAAAAGGATAAACCTCATAGACCCCGTTGAAACTGGCATGGTAAAGGAGATGGATGTGGTGTTCTGCAGAAATGTGCTCATATATTTCAACGATGACGCAAGACATAAGGCAATATGCCACATACACAGAAGCCTTTCGGACGGAGGCTATCTTTTTCTCGGCTTCTCAGAGCTCATGCACGAGTATCACCACATGTTCAGACCCGTGGTTATAGATGGCTCCACCGTGTATCAGAAGATATGAGCCCGGTGGGGTTTCACATAAAGGGAGGGTGAAGAGAAGATGAAGATACTGCTTGTGGATGACTTTCCAACGATGAGAAGGATTTTAAGAAGCCTTCTAAAGGAGGCAGGCTTTACCGATGTAGAGGAGGCTGAAAACGGTGTGATGGCCCTTGAGAAGATGAAAACCACAAGGTTTGACCTTGTCATTACAGACTGGAACATGCCCGAGATGACGGGAATCGAACTTCTAAAGAAGATGAGAGAGGACGACACCCTTAAGGACATTCCCGTACTTATGGTTACAGCAGAGGCAACCAAGGAATGCGTCATAGAGGCGGTTGAGGCAGGTGTGAGCAACTACATAGTCAAGCCCTTCACAGCGTCAGCACTTAAAGAGAAGATAGAGATTATTATGGAAGGCCTCAAAAAGTAAATCAACCTGTGGTCGTTTTCACAAAAACCGTATCAAAGGAGAATGTGCCCATGTCCACAGACGGTATGGAGGAGATAATAAAGGAATTTGTCCTTGAGGCAAGGGAACTCATCGAGGGGGTGGAACAGAACCTTATAACCCTTGAGAAGAACCCCGGTGACAGGGAGGTGTTAAACGAGATATTCAGGTCTATACACACCATAAAGGGGGCTTCGGGATTTCTTGCCCTCGAGGAGGTCATAGAGGTTACACATTCTGCAGAAGACCTGCTGAATGAGCTGAGAAACGGTAGAATCCCGCTTACCACGGATATTATGGACATTCTGCTCGAGGTTGTTGATGTTATAAAGAAGCTAATAGAGGATATAGAAAAGGGTGATACACAGAAAAAACACAACATATCGTCCCTTACCGAGAGGCTTAAAAGGGCCATCAGCCATGGCAGACCGGAAAAGCCCGCAGAAGAGGATGAATCCTGTAGAAAAGACCAGCCCAGCCCCCAGGTGGAAACAAGGCGTGATGCGGAACACCACATAAGGGTTGATATTGGCAGAGTTGACAGCGTTATGGACCTTGCGGGAGAACTCGTGCTTGTACGCAACAGGCTGATGAACCTTGCGTCAAGATTGACCGAACAGTATGGCGATACAGGTGTGGCCGGTGAGGTGGACTCAGCCATATCACAGCTGAATGTTATCACAACAGATATTCAGCTTGCGGTAATGAAGATGAGGATGCAACCCATTGAGAAGGTGCTTGGCAGGATTCCACGCATGGTAAGGGATATCTCGAAACAGAGGGGTAAGGAGGTGGAACTGGTTATAAAGGGTGAGGATACAGAGCTCGATAAAACGGTCATAGAGGAGATTGGAGACCCGCTTGTGCACATAATAAGAAACGCAATAGACCATGGAATAGAACCACCGGAGGAAAGAGTAAAACTCGGAAAACCAAGAAGGGGCACCATAACCATAACCGCATGCCAGGAAGGTAGAGACATACTAATATCCGTAGAGGACGATGGCAGGGGCATAGACACAGAGAAGATAAAGAAGAAGGCCCTGAAGCTTGAGCTCATCTCAGCCAAGGATGCAGAAAAGATGCGAGACAGAGACCTCATGGAGCTCATATTCTCCCCCGGATTATCCACCGCGGAAAAGACAGACGATATATCAGGCAGAGGGGTTGGAATGGATGTGGTGAAGACGAATGTTTCAAGGATAAATGGTTCCATATTCGTTGATTCCTCCCCGGGAAGGGGAACCAGGATAACCATAAGGGTGCCACTGACACTGGCAATAATACACACCCTTACAGTGGAGGTGGCAGGAGAGCTCTACGCCATACCCCTTACCATAGTCATGGAGAACAAACGAATAGAGGATGGAGAGATAAAGACCATAAACGGACATGAGGTTATAAACCTGAGGGACGAGATAATAAGGGTTGTAAGGCTGGATGAACTGCTCGGAAAGAGAAGGGAACACAGGGGATTGAAGTACATAGTGGTGGTTGGTGCGGGTGAGAAACGGCTGGGATTGCTCGTGGACAGACTCCACGGCCAGGAGGAGATTGTCATGAAGTCCATGGGTGAGTACATGAAGGGTATAAGGGGAATCGCAGGTGCATGTATAACTGGCAGTGGAAAGGTGGTGCTTGTGCTTGATGTGGGAAGACTTGTGTGGAGGGGCAAGAGTATGGGTGTTAGCCGTGAAAAACTCGTGGTATAGGAGGAAGAAAAGATGGGGCAGATAAGGGTTCTTGTTGTGGATGATTCGGCATTCATGAGAAGAATCATCCGTGAGATGCTCACATCAGACCCCCAGATAGAGGTAATAGACTCAGCAAAAAACGGCATAGAGGGGGTTGAAAAGGCTCTCACACTCCTGCCAGATGTTATAACCATGGACATAGAGATGCCCGGTATGAACGGGCTTGACGCAATAGAGGAGATTGTGAAGAAAAGACGCATACCCATTATAGTGTTCAGCTCCCTTTCTTCAGAGGGAGCAAAGGTAACACTTGAAGCACTCGATAAAGGTGCGGTTGATTATGTGTGCAAGAATATAACCAGGTCAGCTCTTGATGTAATGCACATGAGGGATGAACTTGTGGGTAAGGTCAAGGCGGTGGCGTGTGGTATGGCGAAAAGCAACATGAAGGGCTCTTCAGGAGAGGGCAGGAACATCTGCCATGTTCTGCAACATCGTGGAAACATCGAGCTCGTTGTGATAGGTGCATCCACAGGAGGGCCAAAGGCACTTCAGGAAATACTGCCAGCCATACCAGAAGACATAGGTGGTGCCATTATAGTTACAATCCACATGCCATCTGAGTTTACAGGTGCATTTGCTGACAGACTCCACAGAATATGCAGACTTCCTGTAAAGGAGGCAGAGGATGGCGAGCCCCTGAGGGCAGGCTGTGTGTTCGTATCCCCTGGAGGCATACACACAAAGGTCAGAAAAGACGGCCTTACAAGGGGCTATGTGAGAATAGAAAAGGAGCCCGAGGATGCAATATACAAGCCCTCCATAGATGTTACCATGAAGAGCGCAGCAGAGTGCTACCAGGAGCGAGTGCTGGGTGTGATACTTACAGGCATGGGACACGATGGAACAGAGGGAATAAGGGCCATAAAGAACAGGGGCGGTGTGTCCCTGGTCCAGGATGAGGCAAGCTGTACGGTGTACGGAATGCCAAGGTCTGTCGTGGAGGCAGGACTGGCAGACAGGGTGGTCCCACTTGAAAGAATTTCAAAGGAAATCATAAGGCTCGTGTGAGGGAGTTCCCATGGATATTCTCACCATACTCGGTATCGTTGTGGGTATTTCAGCCATACTTGTTGGACAGACACTTGAGGGAGGCTCCGTACATTCCATCATACAGCTCACAGCAGCCCTCATCGTGTTCGGAGGCACCATAGGTGCTGTGCTCATAAACTATCCGCTCCACACCATAATGCTTGCCATAAAGAATCTTAAAAAGGTGTTCTTCAACCCGAAGATAAACCCCAGGGAACTTATAAAACAGATAGGCGAGTTTGCAACCATAGCGAGAAAAGAGGGTCTCCTTGCACTTGAACCAAAGATAAAGGAGATAGATGACCCGTTCTTTGCAAAGGGCCTTCAGCTTATCGTTGACGGCACAGAGCCACAGACAACAAGGGAGATACTCGAGGTGGATATGGCATACGCAGAAGAGTATGACCTTAGCTCTGCAAAGGTCTTTGAATCAGCAGGTGGATACGCACCAACAATAGGTATACTTGGAGCCGTGCTCGGTCTGATACATGTTATGGAGAACCTTGCAGAGCCAGAAAAACTTGGTGCAGGTATAGCAGTGGCATTCGTTGCCACGGTCTACGGCGTTGGCTCTGCAAACCTCTTCTGGCTACCCCTTGCAGGAAAGATGAAACAGAAGATAAGGGAGGAGACCATAATAAAGGAGATGCTCATAGAAGGCCTTATAGGCCTGAGCGAGGGGGAAAACCCCAAACGCCTGGAAGAAAAACTCGAAGGATTCCTTAAGGCATCAGAAAAAGAGGCAGGAAAGGCAGAATAAAAATGGCACGCAGAAAAAAACACGAAGACCACGAAAACCACGAAAGATGGCTCGTCTCATACGCTGATTTTATAACCCTGCTCTTTGCCTTCTTTACCAGCATGTACGCCATCTCTTCTGTTAACGAGGGAAAGTTCAGGGTGCTGAGCGAAAGCCTTGCCGTTGCCTTCAGCCACTCCCTCTATACATCCACAAAGTTCGAGGCAGGCCCAACGGTTGTGAGAAAACAGAGGGCACAGCTCACCGAAGAGTTCAAAAAGGCATTCACAGGAGATTATCAGAGGCTTAAGATGCTTCTGCACAAGCTTGAGAAGACAAAGAAACTCACACTCCTTCTCGAAGAAAGGGGGGTGGTTATAAGGATTTCAGAAAGCGTGATATTCCCACCTGCAAGTGCAGAGATAATGAAGGAGGGCTACCCTGTAATAGATGAGATAGCATCCGCACTCAAGGATATACCAAACACCATAAAGATAGAGGGACACACAGACAATGTTCCCATAAGCACGCCCAGGTATCCCACCAACTGGGACCTCTCCAGTGCAAGGGCCATTGCCATACTGAAGTATTTCGTTACAAAACACCACCTTGACCCGAAAAGACTCTTTGCAGTGGGCTACGGAGAGTTCAAACCCATAGCGTCAAACGATACGGTCTCTGGAAGGGCAAGAAACAGAAGGGTGGACATAGTGGTGCTAAACAGCAGGGGACTGGCTGAAGAGATTTAAATGAGGCTAAAGGGGCTGAACACATTTTCCGATAAAATAAACAGAGGTTGTGGAATATGGCCAACATCTGCTATACTTAAAAAGGGGACGACGCAATGGTTGATGGGGCCTGGAGGAT
>JALUQR010000035.1:487-5818 GCA_027017505.1 bacterium | reverse complement strand
TTACTGAGGCGGGTCTGCATCTCCTTGAGTTTCGTGTATGTTCGCTTGAGTCTTTTGTAATCTATATCGCACTTTATAAAGAAGCACAGAAGTTTTGCAACAACATGCAGTATGTTCTTTTTTCGTTCTGTAAGGAGGAGTGTGTTTTCTGCCTTAAGATACATAACCCCGTAGAGGTGGGTTTCATCCTTTATGGGGGATACCACGATGGTCTTAAACCCCTTTATGCCTCTGTCATCTATGTTGTTCCAGAGGGTGTTATGTGTGTCTGGGTTGTGTAGCTGGAGGGTCTTTTTATTCTTTCTTACCCATCCGCACAGCCCCTCTTTACCTCGGTACATATTCACCATGGACTTTCTTGCACCATAGACCGCAAGTTTTGTAAAGGTGTTATCCTCCCTGTTCCATCTGTAGATGATGCAGTTGTTGAAGCCAAGCTCCTGGGCGACAAGCCTTGCCACTTTTCTGAAGCGTTCCTCAAGGCTTCTGTTGTATCCTGAAACCTCTATTATCTTTCCTAAAAGCTCATAACCCATCTTAAGAAGACTCTTCCGGGCTTGCGCCCCTTAAGTACTCTGCCGCCTCTTCAGGAGGGGTGGGGTTTATGTAGAAACCCGAGCCCCACTCAAAGCCTGCTGTTTTTACAAGCTTTGGCATTATCTCGAAGTGCCAGTGATAATGGGGAAGTGTTTCGCCGTCTCTTACAGGTGCGGTATGGAGTATAAAGTTGTAGGGTGGCCTGTTGAGCACAGAATCGAGCCTTTTGAGCACATCGGAAAAGAGTGTGGCAAGGTTCTGATAGTGCTGTTTCTGTGAGTTCTCAAAGTTGGATTCGTGAAACTTTGGCATTATCCATATCTCAAAGGGTGCCTTTGGTGCGTAGGGTGTTACGGCCAGGAAGTCCTGATTTTCCGATACCACCCTTATGCCCTGCATGAGTTCCTGGCGTATTATGTCGCAGAATATGCATCGTTCCTTGTAGTTGTAGTATTCAAGTGAGCCATCGAGCTCTTCCGCAACCCTTTTCGGTATGATTGGCAGTGCTATAAGCTGTGAGTGCGAGTGTTCGAGTGAAGCCCCCGCAGGTTCTCCGTGGTTTTTAAATACAAGTATGTATTTGAGTCTTGTATCTTTCTTAAGGTCTATTATTCTATCCCTGTAGGCCCAGAGAACCTCCTCGAAGTGTGGTGTGGATATGCTTGATAGTGTGTCCCTGTGGTTTGGTGTTTCTATTATAACCTCATGGGCACCTATGCCGTTCATCTTGTCATAGACACCCTCGCCAACCTTTCCGAGGTCTCCCTCTATTCTGAGGGCTGGAAACTTGTTTGGCACAACCCTTATCCGCCATCCTGATGTGTTCGGCTGTGTGCCCTCCTGCCTGTAGGCGAGTATCTCTGGTGGGGTCATATCCTCGTTGCCAGGACAGAAGGGGCACAGCCCTCCCTTTGTTGGAATGGGGGGTATGACAAACTCGGATGGACGCTTTCCCCTTTCAGTGGAGATTATAACCCATCTGCCGATTATGGGGTCTTTTCTGAGTTCGGGCATAAAGATAGCCTGTAATATCTTTAAAAGCTTTCATCAAGTATGAGGCCTCTTAAGGTGTGCCCTTGCCGACTTCTCGTACTCCTCCTCTTCCTTCTTGCACTCTATACAGCTTGTGGTAACGGGCCTTGCCTCGAGCCGTTTTTCGGAGATGGGTTCGCCACATATCTCACATATGCCGTAGGTGCCCTCCTCTATCCTCTTCAGAGCCTCCTTCACCTTGATGATGAGCTTTCTTTCCCTGTCCCTTACCCTGAGGATGAAGTTTCTGTCGGTCTCCAGGGATGCCCTGTCAGTAGGGTCAGGAAAGTGGTCATCATCGGCACGGTTCATACCACTTACCGTCTTTTCTGCCTCCTGCAGAAGTTCCTCAAGCTTTGTGTTGAGGATTTTTCTGAAGTGTTCAAGTTTCTCCTTACGCATAAGAGACAGTATAACTTAAATTCGTTCTTTATTCAATTAAAATAAGGTATGCTCCACAGGAGGCTATTCATCCACCCTGTTTTCCATTATTTCGGCATTTTCCGTATCCTGCTTGAGCACAGCCCAGGGGTCTTCAATCTCCACGATGCGTCCTTTCTCTATCTTCAGAAGAAAGAGCTCTTTAAGGGCTTCTCCCTCGGGGCTGAAGTGTATCGTGCCTGTTGCACCCTCAAAGCCAACCGTACTCTTTATGGCATCCTTTATAAACAGGCGCATGCCCGCAGACTGAATTGCATTGAACATTATCATGGATGCGTCATAGGCCTGTGCCTCTATTATGCCAGGGGTGTAGCCAAAGGTATTTCTGAATCTTTTTACGAACTCCTCGGTTGCCCATCTTTTGCTTCCTGAGAAGAAGCCATCCACAAACACTGCTCCCTCCACATACTCGCCAGCAAGCTGGGGCAGTTTCGGAGAGTTCCACCCGTTTGAGCCAAGAAGCTGTATGTCCTTTATGTTGTAGAATGCAAGGTATGGGGCTATCTGCACTATGGCAGGATAATAGTCAGGTATGTACAGGGCGTCCACCTCCACCGTGGGTGTGTATTTTGCCACATGGCGACGGCCTATCACATGTTTTTCAACCTCTATGGCGAACAGTGTTTTGAGCTCCTCTGCAAAGTCCTTCTTTCCGGGTCTGTAGGATAGCTCACCCACCACTGTTGCACCAAGTGCCTCCACAGCCTGTTTGAACTCTGTTTTGAGTATTCTTCCATAGTTGTTTTCAGGGTAGAGTATTGCAAAGCGTTCTTTACCGAGCACCTCAACGGCGTAGCGTGCGATTGTCTGTGCCTGTGCCCGCGGGGTAAGGAAGTTTCTGAACACATAGTCGCCAATCTCTGGCAGTCCCTCCTTCTGTGAGAGTGCTATAATGGGTATGCCATTTTCCTGTGAGAGCCCTGCAACCTTCATTGCGTTCTTGCTCAAAAGCGGGCCTATTATTCCGCCAAGTCTTGCATCATCTGCAAGGCCTGCTATGATGGAGGAGTCAAGTGGCTCCTCGGGGTCAACTGTGTTTATAACCTTTATTTCCACATTACTGTCCGTTTCCTGGTTGAACACCCCTGCTGCAAGGAGTATGCCCCTGAGGGCCTTCTCTCCGAACCTGCGGTAGGCACCCTTGAGGGGCAGTATGGCTCCAACAAGGTGAGAGGGCTCTGGCACCGAAAGGAGCTCTTCCACATCAGCTATGTTGTTGAGTATAATGGTTGCCCTTACCTTCTGTGTGAGTGTGGATGTTGGAGAGTCCACAACAGCGGTAAGGGATGAGCTTGCATCCTGTATGTTGCCCATCCTGTAGTTTGAGTATCCCAGAAGATAAAGGGCCTCGTCCTTGTAGGGGCTGAGTGGAAAGTCTGAGAGCAGTTTCTCGCAGTAAAGAAGTGCCTTTTCAAAGCGTTTCTTCTCTATGAGAAGCTCACACAGTCTTATAAGTGCCTCGTCTGTTACAGCGGAGCTGGGATAGGCGTCAACGAAGGTCTCAAGCCTTTCTGTGTTCTCCTCGGTTGCTCCTTCCTCTTCTATGGACTCAAATATACCCCAGAGCACATCCTGTGGTCTCTTAAACCAGCTTGCCTGAAGACTGCTGGAATGGTGCACCAGGAGTAAGACTATTATGGAGATTGCGAGTATCCTTTTCATCAGAAAAGTTCTTTTACTTTTTCGAAGAAGCTCTTTCTCTGGGGCATAATGTCATCGTTACTTATGCGTGCAAATTCTTCGAGGAGTTCTCTCTGGCGTTTGGTGAGTTTCGTGGGGGTTTCTATTCTTACCACCACATGGAGGTCTCCCCTTTTGCGTTTTCCTGGCACAGGCACACCCTTGCCCCTGAACCTGAAGGACTGGCCTGTCTGCGTGCCAGCTGGTATCTTGAGTTTTACCTTGCCCTCCAGTGTGGGCACATCTATCTCACAGCCGAGCGCAGCCTGTGGAAAGCTTATGGGTACCTCGCATATAAGGTCTGTTCCCTCGCGTTTGAATAGGGGGTGGGGTTTTACCTCTATGTAAAGGTAGAGGTCTCCTGGTGGGCCACCCCGTATGCCAGGTTCTCCCTCTCCCTCAACCCTTATGCGTGTGCCCGTGTCCACACCTGCGGGTATCTTTACGGTTATGGTTCGTTCCATCTCCACCTCGCCCCTGCCCCTGCATCTATCGCATGGGGTGGTTATCACACTTCCCTCTCCACCACAGGCTGAACATGTGCGGGATATTCTGAAGAAGCCCTGCTGAAAGGTAACCTGCCCCTTTCCACCACAGGACCTGCACACCGCAGGTGAGGTGCCAGGCCTTGCCCTTCTTCCGTGGCATATGGGGCAGACAGTCTTCTTCGGTATGGTTATCTTCTTTTCGGTGCCGAATACCGCCTCTTCAAACTCAAGCTTTATGTTGTAGTGCAGGTCCTCGCCTGGCTGGGAGCGTGGCCTTCTTGATGTGCCGAAGAATTCTGAAAAGATGTCATCAAAGAGGTCGTGAAAGTCCACACCGAACCCGCCCTCGAACCCTTCGGGCCTGCGGGTGTATCCAAAGCTGTCATAGCGTGCCCTTTTTTCAGGGTCACTCAAGACCTCATAGGCCTCGTTTATCTCCTTGAACTTTTCCTCAGCTTCCTTGTCTCCGCTACAGCGATCGGGATGATACTTCATGGCGAGCCTGCGATAGGCTCTCTTTATCTCTTCCTCTGTTGCGTTGCGGTCTACGCCGAGTATCTGGTAGTAGTCTTTCATTGCTGTTCTTTATCCTCTGTCTTTTCCTTTGCCTCTGTCTTCTCCTTTGCCACCACAACGAGGGTGGGCCTGAGAAGCCTTTTCTTAAGCAGATACCCCTTCTGGAGCTCCCTTATAACCGTACCGCTTTCGAACTTATCGGTTTCCTCGTGGCTTATTGCCTCGTGTCTTGAGGGGTCAAACCTTTCGCCCTCTGCAGGTATGCTTTCAAGCCCGAACTTTTTAAGCACCCCGAAGAACTTTTTAAGCGTTAGCTCCACACCGTTGAGCATGGACTCAACTGCCTTCTGGTCCTTCTCTGTGGTTTTTATGTGTTCAATGGCTCTCTCTAAGTCATCCATAACGGGCAGAAGCTCCTTTATGAGCTCTTCGTTTGCAAACTCAACGAGAACAGCCTTTTCCTTTTCCACCCTTTTCTTGTAGTTCTCCAGGTCTGCACACTTTCTCAGGTAGAGCTCCCTGAGCCTGTCTATCTCTGCGTTCTTTTCCTCAAGCTCTTTTCTGAGTTTTTCGAGTTCCTCTTCCTCTCTCTTTTCTTTCTTTTCGATACTCTCTTTTTCTGTGCTCTTCTCTTCTG
>JALUQR010000035.1:0-477 GCA_027017505.1 bacterium | reverse complement strand
TTTTTCAGGTTTGTTCAGGAGGAGTCTTTAAAGTGACTTGCCGAGAAAGTCTGCGGCATAATCAACGAGAGGTATTATCCTTGGGTAGTTCATCCTGACAGGCCCTATAACCCCTATGGTGCCGAACCTGAGGCCTTCCCTTCCGTAGGGGGCTGCAACGAAGCTAAGGCCGGCGAATTCCTCTATGTCAAACTCAGAGCCCATGAATATATGTGTGCCCTCATCAATGCTCTTATCGAGTATCTTAAGCAGAAGCCTTTTTTCCTCGAATGCACCCACCAGGCGTTTTATCTTTTCCGCATCCTCCCTGAACTCGGGCTGTTCGAGTATATTTATCTTACCATCCATGTATATGTTTTCAAGGGTTGAGGAGAGCTCTTTTATTGCAAGTGCACCGAGCCTTAACGCCCTTGATAGAAGCCTGTCACAGAGGTTTTTTTCCTTTCTCATCTCCTCTGCCACCCTTGCGCGTAACTC
>JALUQR010000034.1:1000-5855 GCA_027017505.1 bacterium | reverse complement strand
AAATCAAATGCTTAGAGGATTCTGTGAATACTTTCATTTGACACAACTGGAAACTCCTTTATTTTCGGTAATCTCTACCTTTAATAAGGAGTTCCTTGAGGTGGGCTGTCTCCTCCATTCTAACAAGGAATGTGAGTGCAAGGTATATTCCCGCACCTGAAACCACAAGGAGGCCCAGCACCAGAAGTTTTACCACAAGTGAGCCCTCCTGGCTGTAGAGAAGTGAGCCCAGAAGGTATACCACCCCTCCCATGACGAGGGCAACCGCTGTGGACTTAAGTGCAGGGGAGAGCATATCCTGTACAGTCAGTCTACCGAGTCTTTTTCTGAGTATCACTGCAAGCACCGCAAGGTTTACCACCGATGCAAGGGTTGTTGCAAGTGCCAGTCCGCCGTGAGAGAGCGGGCCTACGAGGACCATACAGAACCCTATGTTTGCAACGAAACTGAGTATACCTGCCAGCACAGGGGTTTTGCTGTCCTTCATGGAATAGAATGCGGTTGTAAGAAGCCTTGCTATTGATACTGGCACTATACCCAGGGCATAGAACCACAGGGCGTATACCGTAAGGGCTGTATCCTGGGGGCTGAACTGGCCCCTTGCAAAAAGGGTATCCACAAGTGGTGTTGCAAGCACCAGAAGTCCCACGGTTGCAGGGATGTTCACAAAGTTCACCATCCTTATGCTGTAGGCCAGGCTTGATAGAAACCCCTCTCTGTTTGTATCCACCACATGGGCTGATAGAGCAGGAAGCACCGCCTGTGTGAATGCCACACCAAAGACCCCTATGGGCAGTTCCACAAGCCTTGACGCATAGTACAGATAGGAAACACTTCCCTCTGGCAGTATGGATGCAAACCTCATGGTAACGAATATATTTAGCTGATATATGCCTATGCTCACAACCGCAGGTGCTATAAGGCGGAATATCCTTTTAAGTTCTGGATCCACAGGTTCAAAAAGTGGTGGATAGGGCATCATACCGTACCTTTTCAGCACGGGCAGTTGCACTGCAAACTGCAGGAGTCCACCTGCAAGCACCCCGTATGCAAGCCCGTATGCAGGCTCTTTAAGGAGCGGGGCTACAAGAAAGGTTGCCCCTATGAGAGAGAGGTTAAAAAACACTGGTGAAAGTGCTGGCATGGTGAAGTGCCTCATGGAGTTTAAAACCCCCATGCTTACTGCCATAAGCCCTATGAACACCATGTACGGAAACATAAGGCGGGCAAGACTCACCGTAAGGGAGAACTTGCCCTCAACAGCCCTGAATCCAGGGGCAAGAAGCGCAACTATACCCTCTGAGAACACAATCCCCAGGACCGCAAGCCCCACAAGTACCGTAAAGAACAGGGTGAAGAACCTTCTTACAAAAAGCCCTGCCTCTTCTGTGCCCCTTGTCTCTTTTATCTCTGTGAACACGGGCACAAAGGCATGGGTTATGGCACCCTCACCCACAAGGCGCCTCAACAGGTTTGCTATCCTGAAGGCAACAAAGAATGCATCACTTGCAAAACCTGCTCCGAAGACAAAGGCTATGCCAGCATCCCTTACATACCCGAGCACCCTGCTTATGAGGGTGAAAAGCCCCACCTCTGTTGCTACTCTGGTTATCCTTCCCCTTTCACTCATGGTATTTAGCCCTTGACAAGGGGTTTAAAAAAGAATATCATTTTTTAATCAAATCTTCTAACCGGAGGTAGAACACCTTGCCAAACCATCGTTCAGCACTTAAGAGACTGAGACAGAGCGAGAAGAGAAGGCTCAGAAACAGGGCTGTAAAGTCCGCCATAAAGACCGCCATAAAGAAGGTAAGGACAGCCATCGAAGAGGGCAACGCAGAGGAGGCAAGGGCTCGTCTGGGGGTGGCGGTGCGTCTTCTGGACAGGGCTGTCACGAAGGGTGTACTCCACAGAAATAATGCCTCACGCAGGATCTCACGCCTTACACTGGCGGTAAACTCCATATCACAGCCCAAATAACCCACCACTTTTATCTGCAGAGCTCCATTACAACCCTGAACATAACATCCTCTGGCCTCACGGGTGAGCTCTTAATAAGGGTGTCTGCCTTACTGAGCAGAACCATAATCCTGTGGAGCCTTTTACGGGAGAACCTTGCAGAGGCCCTCATGTATGCGTCTACCCTGAAGCCAGGAATGCGAAGCCTTGAGGCTATCTGCTGGGGGTCTGCACCCTCACGGATAAGCTCCTTACACCTTAAAAGAAGCCTCACATACCAGGCAAGCACCCCGAGAACCTTAAGTGGCTCCTCTTCCCTGAGAAGGGAGAAGGCCTTAAGGGCCCTCTCTTTATCGCCCATTCCAACGGCATCTGTAAGCTCGAACACCCCTGCACGGTCCATCTGAAGCACTGATTCCTCCACATCTGCCCTGTCTATGGTGGGCTTATGAGCGCTGTAGAGCAGGAGTTTGTCAAGCTCTGCCCTGAGCCCGCTGAAGTTGTCTCCCCTCATCTCAATAAGGGTCTGGACTGCCTGCGGGGTTATCTGCTTGCCCTCTTTTCTGACATACTCTTTTATCCAGTCCTCAAGCCTTCTTCCTGTGGGGCTTTTAAACTCCCTTGTATAGCCCATCCTGGTGAGGGCTGAAAAGAGGGTATCCCCTGAGGAGGGTCTGTCTCTGTAGATGAGCACAAGACAGGTCTCAAAAGATGGTGCCCTGGCATATTCCACAAAGAGAGCCCTGTCTTTTTCCTTCATATCCTGGCAGTCCTTGACCACAACAAGCCTTCTGCCACCAAAAACAGGCAGTGTGAGGGCTGTCTGCAACACCTCCTCTGCGGACATGGAGGTTGCACTGTAGCTGTGGTAGTTGAAGGACTCACAGCCAGGTCTGAGCACCCTTGCCTTAAGCCCCTCTGCAAACTCCATTACAAGAGAGGGGTCTCCATGGAGAAGATATACAGGTTGCAGACCCTCTGCCATCTAATGTGCGACCTCTTCGAGTATTCTCTCGCGCAGAAGCCTTGCAGTATCCCTTGCGATTTTTCTGAAGGCCTCTATTTCCTTAGCCTTTGTCTCTGTCACACTTGCGGTATCAACCTGGAAGTCCTCATAGTCGAGCATATCGTTCTTCCAGAGCACCCTGCCATCGCCTGTGCCTATAAGCTCAAATGCGAATACAACGGTTAAACGATACTCGTTTACCACATCCCTCTCACTGTAGGACACAGGCCTCAGCCTGTAGCTCTTTATAACCCCGCGCAGTACTGCATCCGCATTGCCCTCTGTGGTTATATCAACGATGTTTATGAATTCATCCACCACCGCGGTGGTCATAATGCTCTCTATGTCAGGCTTCTGGGTGAGATTCCTGAAAACAGGCACAGCAAGACTCTCCACACCCTCTATACGCCCGCCCCTGCCAGCTATGTGATAGCCACAGCCATAAAATAGAGCAAAAACAACAAGAAGGGCTATAAAGCCAATACTTTTTCTCATCTCCGTGTGGTCACTATATTGAGTATTTTTCCCTCAACATATATGGTTTTTCTTACTGTTCTGTTTTCGAGCCATCGTGTTATGCCTTCCTCCTTGAGGGCAAGTTCTTCCACCTTTTGTTTTGTTGCGTCTTTTGGAACGGTAAGTTTCCCCCTTACTTTTCCGTCTATCTGCACCACTATGAGAAGTTCTTCTTTTTCCACTGCAGTTGGGTCATATTGAGGCCAGCTGGTTCTGTAAAGTGGTGTGGTGTTACCCATCCTCTGCCAGAGTTCCTCGCTTATGTGGGGTGCAAAGGGTGAGAGAAGGATTACAACCGTCTCGAGGGATTCCCTCAGCACCCTGCGTTCAAGCTCGCCTGTTTTATCTCCGTTCCACAGATACAGGCTGTTTACAAGTTCCATTATTCCGCTTATGGCGGTATTGAAGTGGAATCTCTTTTCAATATCCTCTGTGACCTTTTTTATTGTCCTGTGGGTTATGTGGCGTATCTCTTTAAGGAAGCCCTCAAGTTCAGGCTCTCCTCTATAGGGCCGTACATCCTTTATTGCTGGCAGGTGTTCTGTAACCAGGCGCCACACCCTGTTTAGAAACCTGTAACAGCCCTCAACACCCTCCTCGCTCCACTCGAGGTCTCTTTCAGGGGGTGCTGCAAAGAGGGTAAAAAGCCTGGTGGTGTCCGCACCGTAGCGTTCTATAATGGAGTCAGGGTCAACGGTGTTTTTCTTGGATTTACTCATCTTCTCCACAGCACCTCTTACATACTCGCTTCCGCAGTGCCTACAGCGTGTATCATCGCACTCCTCATCCGATAGATAGCCACACCTGGGGCATCTTTTCACCTCTTTGCAGACCATGCCCTGGGTGAGAAGGTTCTTGAATGGCTCGTCTATGTGGGCTATGAGTCCTGTATCGCGCAGTGCCTTGGTAAAGAACCTTGCATAGAGCAGATGCAGTACCGCATGTTCTATGCCCCCTATGTACTGGTCAACGGGCATCCAGTAGCTGACATCCTCCTTATCGAAGGGAGAGGTGGATGTGTGGGGTGAGGCAAATCGCAGAAAGTACCAGGATGAATCCACAAATGTGTCCATCGTGTCTGTCTCTCTTTTTGCCTCTCTGCGACAGCGTGGACACCGTGTGTTCACAAATGGGTGGTCCTTAAGGGGTGATGGCCCCCTGCCCGTTATGGTAACATCAAGGGGAAGTATCACGGGCAGTTCATCGTATGGTACGGGTACCGTGCCACACACATCGCAGTAGACTATAGGTATGGGGCAACCCCAGTAGCGCTGGCGGGATATACCCCAGTCCTTGAGCTTGTAGTTTACGGTTCTTCTGCCTATGCCTTCTTTTTCGAGCATCTCCACTATCTTTTCCTTTGCGTCCTCGCTT
>JALUQR010000034.1:0-990 GCA_027017505.1 bacterium | reverse complement strand
TCTGCCATTATGCCTGGCTCTGTGTAGGCCTCTTCCATCTCATCGGGGTTGAGCCTTCTGTCAGGCGGATGGATGACCACCTTTACTGGAAGCCCGTACTGGCGTGCAAACTCAAAGTCGCGCTGGTCGTGGGCAGGCACAGCCATAACAGCCCCTGTGCCATACTCCATGAGCACAAAGTTGGCAACATAGACAGGCACGCTCTCACCAGTAAGGGGGTTTATGCAGTATGAACCTGTAAAGACGCCCTCCTTGTCCGAGGCCTCACGCTCTCTTGTTGCAAGGGAGCTTATCCGTTTTACGAATCTTTCAACCTCCTGTTTTCTCTCAGGGGTTGCAAGCTCCACGGCAAGGGGATGCTCGGGAGCAAGGCTCATGAAGGTAACCCCGTAGAGGGTATCGGGTCTTGTGGTAAAGACCCTTATCTTTTTGTCAGAATCCTTCACTGGAAAGTCCACCTCTGCACCCGTGCTCCTGCCTATCCAGTTGCGTTGCATTATGAGCACCTTCTCTGGCCAGCCTGAAAGCCCTGTGTGGGTATCCTCAAGGAGTTCCTCTGCGTAATCGGTAATCCTTAGGAACCACTGCATGAGCTCCTTTTTTTCAACCAGGGACTCACACCTCCAGCACCTGCCGTCTTCAACCTGCTCGTTTGCAAGCACGGTTGAGCAGGATGGACACCAGTTCACACGGGACCTTTTCCTGTAGGCAAGCCCCTTCTCATAGAGCTTTAGAAAAAAGTACTGATTCCAGCGGTAGTACTCTGGCGAGCAGGTTGATATCTCTCGTTGCCAGTCGTAGCTGAAACCCATGCGTTTGAGCTGTCTTCTCATGTAGGATATGTTCTCTTCGGTCCACCTTGCAGGATGTGTGCCCTGGTTTATGGCAGCGTTTTCCGCAGGTAGCCCGAAGGCATCCCAGCCCATGGGATGAAGCACATTGAAGCCCCTCATCCTTAAATACCTGGCAAGCACATCCCCTATGGAATAG
>JALUQR010000033.1 GCA_027017505.1 bacterium | reverse complement strand
GATATAGGGTGACCTCGTGTAGATCTCGGTGGTCGCCGTATCATAAAAAAAAAAAAAATTGAGATGTGTCTCCCGCGTATGGGCCTGATTCAGATCGTAATCGTAACGTCCCTTCCAGCGAAAGGTCATGCCAGGGACCTTCTGGAGTCCCTCGACATCCACTCCCCTCTCTTCAAGGTCCTTTATGTACCTTTCAGGGAAGTCCTCACCAACCACTGCCACGAGTCTTACCTTTGCAAAGTAGCTCGCTGCCGTAGAAAAATAGGTTGCAGACCCACCAAGCACCTCGTCAGCCCTGCCAAAAGGGGTCTCAACCGTATCAAATGCAACAGAACCTACAACAAGGATACTCATACTGAACTCTCCTATAATTTGACATATATGAGCTTCTCATCATGGATTAAAGATACCTTCCCAGGATAGGCTCAAGGTCCTTTCTTGTCTTCTCCAGTATCACCCCTCTATCGGTTACGATGGCATACTTGAGGGCACTTTCGCACTTACACGTCCTCTGCGGTTTTATATTCGGGACAGCCCTTCTTATAATCTCCTTCGCCTTTGCAACATTATTCTTGAGGGTTGTGAGTATCATCTCAACGGTCACATCCTCTTCGGATGTATGCCAGCAGTCATAATCTGTACTCAATGCAAGTGTGGAATAGCATATCTCAGCCTCCCGTGCGAGTTTTGCCTCAGGTAGATTTGTCATACCTATTACATCCACTCCCCAGCTTCTGTATATGTTCGATTCTGCTCTTGTAGAGAACTGGGGCCCTTCTATACATATGTATGTTCCACCCTTATGGACTCTGATATCCAGGGTCCTTGCGGTCTCGTAAAGGATATTGGAAAGGTCCGGGCATATAGGGTCTGCAAACTCAACATGGCCAACTATGCCATTGCCAAAGAATGTAGATAATCTTCCTTTCGTCCTGTCGAAGAACTGGTCAACTATGACGATATCACCTGGTCTTATCTCCTCCTTCATACTCCCCACAGCAGAGACCGATATTATCCATTCGACACCGAGCTTCTTCATACCGTATATATTGGCCCGATAGTTGACCTCAGAAGGAAGGAGCCTGTGGCCACGACCATGCCTCGGAAGGAAGACCATCTTTGTATCTCCCAACCTTCCGATTATATAGGCATCAGAGGGGTCTCCAAACGGGGTCTCCAGACACCTCTCTTCTATATCCTCGAGCCCCTCCATCTCGTAAAGTCCACTTCCTCCTATAATACCCACCACCTTCTCTGCCATCTGTTGTCTCCTTCATTCTTAATTATTATCTAATTAAATACCCCAAAAGTTTGAGGGGAAGATTTTATTCCATAAATATTAACGCTATCTTTTATCATTACAGAGAGTGGCTGGTCAAGCCCTTTTGTTCTGTTTGAGCATAAAGCACCCCCTGTCCGGATTTGACTTACTTATAGATACTATGGTAAGCTGAACATTCAGGTCTTTTTCTTTCTACGGGAGATATAAAAGGACTTACAGTGAACAAGGCAATGTCGACGAAAGATAAGAAAAGGCCTATAAACCAGGGCACCAATGGTAAAGGGCACTGGCTTGAGAGGACGAGAAGGCAACTCAAACTTATCTATCTCAAGACCATACGTATAAATGATCCACCCGAGAGTATCGCAAGAGGTGCTGCCATAGGGGTACTCATGGGTATACTCCCCACATTCGGTCTTGGTATAGTCCTCTCTATTATATGTGCCATTATCATAAGGGCAAACAAGACAGCGGCTGTACTGGGAAGCTTC
>JALUQR010000032.1 GCA_027017505.1 bacterium | reverse complement strand
AAGAAAAGAAGGAAGCCCACCCCACCACAGGTGTGTCAGCCCCTGACGCTATGCCCTTAAGGATAAACCTTATTGGTAAGAGAAGCGAGGAGGCCATAAGAGAACTCGAGCGCCTTATAGACCAGGCACACATAAAGGGCATAGAGAGAATAGAGGTCATACACGGTATAGGCACTGGAAGACTGAGACATGCCATAAGAGAGTACCTTTCAGAAAACAGCCTTGTTCGGGGGTTTCATTCTCCGCCCGTTCACCAGGGTGGCGAGGGAGTTACAATTGTGGAGATAAGATGATACCCAAAGAGAAGATAGATGAGATAATAGAACGGGCCAGCATAGTGGAGGTGATTTCCGAATACCTTCCACTTAAAAGAAGGGGTGCAAACTATGTTGCCCTCTGCCCATTCCATGCTGAAAAGACCCCTTCCTTCACCGTAAACGAGGAGAAAAGGCTGTTCTACTGCTTTGGCTGTCATACAGGAGGAAGTGTTATAACATTTCTCATGAGGCAGGAGGGCATGAGTTTTGTGGACGCCACACGGATGCTTGCAAGAAGATACGGTATAGAGCTCAAGGAATACCGTACAGGAGAGAGCAGAGACAGAGAGGAACTCCTCAAGGCCCTTGCCCTCTCTGAGGCCTTCTTTAAGGAGATGCTAAGAAGCAGGGAGGGCACAGGGGCAATGCGGTATCTTAAAGGGCGTGGCATAACAGAGGACGCCATAGAGCGGTTCAACATAGGCTATGCACCATCTGGTGCGGAAAGGCTCTGTGAGTATCTTAAAGAAAATGGCATACGGGACAGAATCCTTGAAAGGACAGGGTTTATAAAGAGAAGAAACGGTAGCCATTATTCCATATTCGTAAACCGCATAATCTTTCCCATAAGGGATGTAAGGGGCAGAACCGTTGGATTTGGCGGAAGGGTTATAGATGGAGGAGAGCCAAAGTATCTTAACTCTGCGGATTCAGAGGTATTCAAAAAGGGAAACACACTGTACGGCCTCTGGGAGGCAAAGGAATCCATAAGGAAGAAACAGAGGGTGCTTGTGGTTGAGGGCTACTTTGACCTCATAACGCTTCATATGGCAGGCCTTACAGAAACTGTTGCAACCATGGGAACAGCCCTCACACAGAACCACATAAGGACACTCAGGACATACACCACAAGGCTTTATACCCTGTTTGATGGTGATGATGCGGGCAGAAAGGCTGCACTGAGGGGGCTTGCCACATTCCTTGAAGAGGATACCCTGCCCAGGGTGGTGCTCATAAAAGGCACAGACCCCGATGAGTTCGTGAGAAGATACGGCACCGAAGCACTCCTTAAGAAGGTCGAAGAGGGGATAGAGCTGTTTGAGTTCTTCCTCGGAGAGCTCAAAAAGAGATTCTCACTCCACAGTGCAGACGATAAGGTGCAGTACCTCAAGGAGGTAATGCCCTATCTTAAAAGCGTGAAAGACCCTGTAAGAAGGGAACACTATGTGTCGAAGGTTGCCTTTATGCTCGGTGTGAGTGCCAAGGTGGTGCTATCTGCCATGAGGAGGGATAAACCCACAAACACGGTGCAGACAGCCCCAAAACCCGCATATGACCTTACAGAGCTTACCACACTCAGGGTCATTCTTAGAAGGCCTGAACTTTACAGTAACACCGTTGCAGAGGCCCTGGAACGCTTCAAAGACCCCTTCCTTAAAGAAGTTGCAGAGGTTGTAAAAAGGGGTTTTAATGATAGGGCTGTAAAAGAGGTCTTAAGCCTTGCAGAACTCACAGAGGATGCAAGAATAAAGACATTCATAACAGAAACGGTCATGAACGAGGACGATGGCTTCATAGAGGAGCCAGCCAGGATGCTTCGCGACTGTGTTGAAAGGATATTCAAACGGGACCTTCTGGGAGCTCATCTCAACCCCGAGGTAATGGAGCTTGTAAGGAAACTCGAAGAAAGGGGAAAAGGCCAGATAGCAAGGGATATACTGCGCAGACTGGGAATCAGAAAAGAACAGGAGCAAGACCGTTGAGAAAGGTCCAGAGAACAGATACCCCCTGTAAGGAGCAGTCCAGCATCACACTGGATTGCAGTAAGACAGACCCCGTAAGGGGATACTTAAGAGAGATTTCCGAAACCATTCTTCTTACAGGAAGGCAGGAAAGAGAGATTGCAAGAAAGATAGAAGAAGGCAGAAAGGCCCTTATAAGGGAGTTTCTCAAAACAGAGCTACTCGTCAAGGAGCTTGAAAACTGCAGTCCGCGCATCTTTCAGGACGATGAATACGAAAAAGAGGAACTGCTTAAAAAGATAGATAGCTTCAGAAAACACTACAGAAGGCTCAAAACCCTTGATGGAGAGATAAAGGAGCCCTCCATTGTAAGGCTTCTTGCAAACATAAGTGCTGGCACAGACCTCTTTGAGAGGCTTTCAAAGAGTCTTTCCTTTTATGAGAGAAGGTACAGGGCTCTGAAGAGAAGCATAAGCAGGATAGAAAGAGGGCTTGCCAGAAGGAACGGTAACCCTGTATCATCTGTGCGAAGGCTTGAGAGCCTGAGGGATGAGCTCGAAGAGATAGAGAGGATTACAGGCACCCACAGGGTGAGCATAACCCGTAAACTCAGGACAGTTGAGAGGATAATGAAGGAGGTGGAGTCTGCAAAGCACACCCTTCTTAAGGCCAACTTAAGGCTTGTTGTGAGCATTGCCCGCAGGTACCTCAACAGGGGTCTGCCACTGCTTGACCTCGTGCAGGAGGGCAACATGGGGCTTATAAGGGCTGT
Source organism: bacterium (assembly GCA_027017505.1). Classification (GTDB taxonomy): domain Bacteria; phylum Desulfobacterota; class GWC2-55-46; order GWC2-55-46; family DRQE01; genus DRQE01. The sequence goes on along the minus strand of JALUQR010000032.1, from coordinate 3,261 downwards.
GGAGAAGTTTGAGTACAGAAGGGGCTACAGGTTCTCCACCTATGCAACATGGTGGATAAAACAGGCAATATCACGTGCCATATCAGACCAGGCAAGACTCATTCGTATACCCGTGCACATGATAGATACCATAAACAGGGTTCAGCGCATATCCAGGGGATTTGTCCAGGAGCACGGCCGTGCACCCACCACAGAGGAGCTTTCAGAAAGGGCAGGCATGCCTCCTGAAAGGGTGGAAAAGATACTCGGGATAATGCACAGACCCCTTTCACTGGACAGCCCCGTAAGTGATGACGAAAGAACGATACTGTGCGACTTCATAGAGGATGAATCCTCTCCATCACCACAGGATGCAACAATAAATGCCCGACTTTCTGAGTGTGTGGACAGGGTGCTCTCCACCCTGACAGAGCGGGAGGCAAAAGTCCTGAGGATGCGTTTTGGCATAGATGGTGCAGACCACACCCTTGAGGAGGTGGGCCGTATCTTCAATGTAACGCGTGAGAGGATAAGACAGATAGAGGAGAAGGCACTCAGAAAACTGAGACATCCCGCAAGAAGTAAAATCCTCAAGGTGTTCTTTGAATGAGCCAGAGAAGGGGCCTTGTGCACATATACACAGGAGATGGAAAGGGCAAGACCTGCTGTGCCCTGGGGCTTGTCCTGAGGGCCGTGGGCTGGGGATGGAAGGTGCTGTTTGTGCAGTTCTTCAAAAGAGAGTCAGACCCATCAGGAGAAAAAAACACCATACGCACATACCTTAAGGATGTGGAACTCATAAGGGGAGACCAGAAACACCCCGTATTCCAGAAGGGCAGGGCAGATGAAAGGGCTGTAAGGGAATGCGTGAATGCACTCTTCACAGAGGCAAAAAGAAGGCTTAAGCAGAAGGAGTTCCACATGGTGGTCTTGGATGAGGTCATGAGTGCCATAAACGGTGGTTATCTCGGGCTTGAGGATGTTATAGAGTTTGTCGAGAAAAGGCCACCCTCTCTGGAGGTTATTCTTACAGGCAGAGATGCCCCACCAGAGCTTGTCAAGAGGGCAGACTATGTGACAGAGATGCTCAAGATAAAGCATCCCTTTGACGAGGGTATAAAGGCAAGAAAGGGGGTGGAGTTCTAAGACATGAAGGCAACAAGGCTCTATCTTATGCGTCACGGAAGGGTGGTGGGATACGAGCAACCACGCTACAACGGCCACCATGATGTGGAACTCAGTGAAGAGGGCAGAAAGGAATTCGCCCTGCTTTCAGAATACTTAAGGGATATTGAACCCTCTGCCATATACTCAAGTGACCTCAAGAGGTCCTACGAGAGTGCCCTTGTGCTTGCAGAAAGATGGGGCAAGCAGGTAACAAGGCTTGCATCCCTGAGAGAGCTCTACCTCGGCATGTGGGAGGGACTTACCAGAAGCGAGGTGGTAGAGAGGTTTCCCTCTGCAAGGCAGTTTACCTTCAGAGACCTTGCAAAAAGGGGTGTGGACGGCGGGGAAACCCTTCCAGAGCTGAGGGCACGGGTTATGCCCACCCTAAAGGACATACTCCGCAGACACCAGGGTGAGACCATCTGTGTGGTTGCACACGGAGGGGTAAACAGGGTCATACTCTGCGAGGCCATGGGGCTTGGGCTTGAAAACTTCTTCAGAATAGAGCAGGACTACGGATGTCTTAACATAATAGATTACTTTCCAGATGGGTTCTCCCTTGTAAAACTTCTTAACGGAGGACCAAACCAGAGGATGGATTCCACGGTTATATATTAGGGGCCATGCTTTCACGCATCCTTTCAGCCACCATCGTGGGCATAGACGCCCTGCCTGTTGAGGTTGAGGTGGATAGCTCCAGGGGGCTACCCTCTTTTTCTACCGTGGGACTGCCTGACAACGCCATAAAGGAAAGCAGAGAGCGTGTGAGGTCGGCCATAAAGAACTCGGGCTACAGTTTTCCCTCTGGAAGACTCACCGTAAACCTTGCTCCTGCAGACCTCAAAAAAGAGGGCAGTTCCTTTGACCTGCCCATAGCCATAGGCATACTGGCTGCAGACGGGGTGGTAAAGAGGGATAATCTCTCAGGTTATGTGATGCTCGGTGAGCTCTCCCTCCACGGAGAGGTAAAACCCGTAAGGGGTGTGCTTGCGGTTGCCATGGCGGTGAGGAATACCGCAAGGGGGCTTATAGTGCCCAGGGAGAACTCCCGTGAGGCTGCAATAATCGGTGGAATAGATGTGTTCGGGGTTAAAAGCCTTTCAGAGGTGGTGGAATTTATAAACGGAGAGAGAACCATTGAACCCACAAGGGTGGATACCGGTGGTCTCTTTGTGGAGGCCTGTGGTGCTGACATGGCTGATGTAAGGGGGCAGGAGCATGTAAAACGGGCACTTGAGGTTGTTGCAGCAGGCGGGCACAATCTTCTCCTTATGGGACCACCAGGTGCTGGCAAGACCATGCTTGCAAGAAGGCTTCCTGGCATACTGCCACCCATGAGCCTTGAAGAGGCCATAGAGGTAACCCGCATACACAGTGTTGCAGGGCTTCTGCCAGAGGACAAACCCCTTGTTACAGAAAGGCCCTTCCGCACGCCACATCACACCATATCCGATGCAGGCCTCATCGGAGGAGGCCAGATACCACGCCCTGGAGAGATAAGCCTTGCCCACAACGGGGTGCTCTTTCTTGACGAGGTGCTCGAGTTCAGAAGAAATGTGCTTGAGGCAATGCGTCAGCCCCTTGAGGATGGTGTAATAACAGTTGCAAGGGCACAGTCGTCGCTGGTCTTTCCCGCAAGGTTCATGCTTGTGTGTGCAACAAACCCCTGCCCCTGTGGCTATCTTGGCGATGGCACAAGGGAGTGTGTGTGCACCCCACCAATGATACAGCGCTACAGGGCAAAACTTTCAGGCCCGCTACTTGACCGCATAGATGTGCACTGCGAGGTCGCAAGGGTGAACTTCAAAGAACTTACAGATAAGAGCCCTGTGCGAAGCTCAAAGGAGATAAGACAGAGGGTACTTGTTGCAAGAAAAATACAGAAGGAACGCTTCAGAAACACCCCGATAAGGAACAACGCCATGATGGATGAAGATGCCATAAAAAAATACTGCACACTTGATACACACTCAAGCACACTTCTTGAGGGTGCCATAGAGAGGTTCTCACTTTCTGCCCGTGCCTACACCAGGATACTAAAACTTGCAAGAACCATTGCAGACCTTGAGGAAAGCCCTAACATAAGGGCACACCATGTGGCAGAGGCCATCCAGT
>JALUQR010000031.1 GCA_027017505.1 bacterium | reverse complement strand
GGGAAAGGATGGGTGTTATTTTATTGCATTTTCCTGGCGGAAGGAGGAGGGAGTCGAACCCTCCAGCCTCTTTGCTGAAGAGGCCGACGGGTTTTGAAGACCCGCAGGGCCACCGGGCCCTTTCCCCTTCCACCCCTGGAAACACCAAAAAGAGGCGTTGCAACCGAACCACTTTCATCCAATCCGCCGGCCCTCAGCTTGGAAGGTGTTCCCACCCACTCCTCTTATGGACTGGATGGTTCCCATCCTTCCTCGCCGTAGAGCCTCCTTAGGTGGTTTGTACGCACCCTGCGGATGGGACTTACGCACACACACGTTGGTTCGTGCAACGCCTCTAACTCCTTTCCTCTACTTATATTGTATCACAACTGGGCTGAGTTTCAATACCCGCAAGCTCAACAACCCTGTGTGTGAACTGTTCTTCTCCCTCTATGGTTACATCTATGGTGAGTATCCTGAGGGGCAGGCTCTCTGCTGAGCCACATACCGCAAGCTTCACACCATCTTTTTCTGTGGTTACAAGCCACTGTGCACCAGTTTTTTCAAGGGCCTTCTTTAAGTCCTCTACATCTTCTTCGCTATAGCGGTGATGGTCTGCAAGGGCTATCCTTTCTACAAGTTCTGCACCACAGTGTTCAAGGGTGGTAAAGAAAGAGTCAGGGTCTGCAACCCCACAGACCGCCACCACCCTTCTGCCCCTTAGAAGCTCAGGGGTGCCAACGGGGTTAAAAGTGCTGTCAAGAAGTGTGAGTGCCCTGTAGTGAAAACTCCATCGTGGCTTGTTCCCAACACGGGATGCAAGAAAGCCTGGCAGTGGGCCATCCTCCTTAAGGAGTATCACATCTGCCCTGTGGAGTGAGTCCAGGGGTTCTCGCAGAGGGCCAGAGGGAAGAAGCCAGTGGTTTTCAGAAAGCCTTCTTGTATCTATGAGTACAACATCCAGGTCTCTTTTTATGGCAAGATGCTGAAAACCATCGTCAAGAAGTATCACCTGGGGATGAAACCTCTCTTTTATAAGCTCTGCTCCCTTGACCCTGCTTTCAGAGACCACAACGGGCACACCCTCAAGCCTTCGTGCCATAAGATAGGGCTCATCACCTGCCTCATAAACCCCCACAAGAAGCCTCTGCCCGTCAGATACCACCCTGGTGCCCCTGGTGGTTCTTCTGTAGCCCCTGCTAAGCACCGCAACCCTTATACCCATGGCCTTAAGCCTTTCCGCAAGATGTATGGTAACAGGGGTCTTGCCACTGCCACCTGTGGTTATGTTGCCCACAGAGATTATCCTCACACCAGAAGGGGCGGTGCTCTTAAGTATGCCCTTAAGATAGAGAAGGTTGCGAACCCTTACAAGAGCTCCGTAAAGGAGAGATAAAGGCCACAGAATGAGCCTGTATGGATAGGGAAACCAGTGCATAGTTTTTTCCTTAAAGAAGGGAGTGCTCTCGCATCACCTCTTCTATTATATCCATGGTCTTTTCTGTAGCACCACGGTTTTCATCAACCACCCTGCGGGCTGCCCTGCCCATCCTCGCACGAAGCCCGTCATCAGAGAGTATAGAGGAGAGGACAGAAAAAAGGGTTTCACCGTCGCTTACCCTCACACCACCGCCCTCTTTTTCAAGGAGTTCTGCCATGTAGAGGTAGCTCTTAAGGTGTGCTCCGTACACAACAGGTCTTGAAAACACCGCAGGCTCAAGAAGATTGTGCCCACCCACATCCTCCACAAGGCTTCCTCCCACAAATGCAACGGTTGAAATGCTGTAGAGGGCTGAAAGCTCTCCTATGGTGTCAAGAAGCACAACATCTGTTTTTTCTCCAACCTTACTGCTATCGGTCCTCCTTTTGAAACTTATCCCAGAGGTCTTAAGAAGGGCCTCAACCTGATCGAACCTTTCGGGATGCCTGGGGGCAAGTATGAGCTTCAGGCCGGGAAACTCCTTTTTAAGCCTCTTGAAGACATCTATAAGGAGCTCTTCCTCGCCAGCATGGGTGCTTCCAGCCACAATTACAGGCTCTTCTGGCTCTATTCCGAGCTCTCTGCGAAGGCTCTCTATATCCACATCCTTTGGCCTTGGCTCCTCCATGTCAAACTTGAGATTGCCCGTGACCACAGCCCTTTCAGGTGCAACACCCAGCTTTACCGCACGGTCTCTGTCTGCCTCGGTGCGTGCACAGAAACGGCTGATACTTGAAAACAGGGGACCGAAGAAAAAGCCCAGTCTTTTGTACCTTCCAAAGGACCTCTCCGAGATGGTGCCATTTACCACCACTATGGGCACACCCCTTCTGTGAAGTATGTGAATCACATTTGGCCATACCTCCTTTTCCACCACTATAAAGAGAGATGGCCTGAGCCTTGCAACAGCCCTTTTGACAACCCAGGAAAGGTCCAGCGGAAAGTATATGAGGGCATCTATGAGAAGTGGTTCCTCTGTTTTTGCCACCCTGTTGGCAGTGGGTGTGGTGGTGGAAAAGACCACCTTCTTTTCAGGATGACGCTCCTTGAAGAGCTTTAGAAGCGGAAGCACTGCCTTTGTCTCTCCCACACTTACTGCATGAAACCACACAACATCGCCATCCTGGAGGGCATGGAGTTTCCTCTCCCTGTAGAGGCCGAATCTTTCAGGTATACCCGTGCGGTACTTTCCCTCTGAAAGCATCTTCACCAGAAAATACGGCAGAAGCACCACGACACTGATATGGATGATTATATCGTAGAGGCTATATATCATTTATTGAAGTATCTGTCTGCCCTGCGTGTAATCTCGATGAGTGTTTCTTCAAGCTCCTTTCTTTTTTTCTCGAGCTCTTCGTCTGTTGCGCTTCTTTCCACGGTAATGGGTCTACCGCATATGAACACACCCCTTGAGAATGGATAGGGTATTATGAAGCGGTCCCAGCTGCTGAGTGTTTTTTTTTACTGGCACTGAATGTAACGGGCACTATGGGTAGTCCTGTTTTTCGGGCTATATTTATTATACCCTGCTCCACCCTGAAGGCAGGCCCCCGTGGGCCATCTGGTGTTATGGCTATGTCACCACCATCCTTTATGGCCTTAAGAAGCCCCCTCAATCCGCCAAGGCTTCCCCTTGAGGTGGAGCCCCTTACAGCCCTTATGCCAAAGTGTCTTACCATGCGGGCCACAATCTCTCCATCTCTGTGAAGACTCGCAAGCACCGTCATGTGCTCTCTGTGAGGGGCACAGGGCATCATGAGCATCCTTCCGTGCCAGAATGCGATAATACTCTGTCTGCCAGAGGCAACCCTCTCTCTGTACCAGTCAAAGTCCACATACTCTATGCGCATGGTAAGGTGCAGAAACCTTATGAACCATGCACCAAGGGTGGTCAGAATCTTAAGTTTAATCTCCTCCAGCATCTCCTTTATCTATCCCTGAAACTGTATGGAATAGAGTCTTCTGTACTCTCCACTCTTTTCTATAAGTTCTTTGTGGCTTCCCACCTCTGCGATGGTTCCACCTGAAAGCACCACAATCCTGTGGGCATCCTTTATGGTGGAGAACCTGTGGGCTATAATGAAGGTGGTTCGCCCCTTCATGAGATTCTTAAGCCCATCCTGGACTGCCCTTTCTGACTCTGCATCCAGCGAGGATGTTGCCTCATCCATTATGAGTATGGGAGCATCCTTCAGTATTGCCCGTGCTATGGAGATGCGCTGGCGCTGTCCGCCTGAAAGTTTTATGCCACCCTCGCCTATAACCGTGTGATACCCCTGGGGCAGTTCCTCTATAAACTGATGGGCATTGGCAGAAATTGCCGCCCTTATGACCTCCTCATCGCTCACCTCGGGCCTGCCATAGGCTATGTTGTTTCTTACCGTGTCGTTAAAGAGTATCACATCCTGGGATATTATGCTTATCTGACCGCGAAGTGAGTCCAGGGTGAACTCCCTTATGTCCACACCATCTATGAGTATTGCTCCACCTGTAACATCATAAAACCTGGGTATGAGGTTTACAAGGGTGGACTTGCCAACCCCGCTTGAGCCCACTATGGCAATCCTCTCGCCCTTTTTCACCACAAGGTTTATGTCTCTGAGCACCTCCTTTTTATCGTAGCTGAAAGAGACATTCCTGAACTCTATCCTCTCCTTAACGCCCGTGCATGTCTTTGTGCCATCCCTTACCGCCTCTGTTGGTGTATTGAGTATCTCGAATATCCTCTGGGCAGAGCCAAGCCCCTGCTGTAGGTTAAGATACACACCGTTGAGAATCCTTACGGGCTGATAGAGCATGAGTATGGCTGCAAAGAATGTTATGAATGCCTCGGGGGTGAGTGTGCCTGCAGATATCCTGTAGCTTGCATACCATATGGTGAGGGCAAAACCAACTGCTCCGAAGGTCTCCATAAGCGGGCTGGATATACCCCTTATCTTTATTGCCCGTGTTCTGTAGCGGGCAAAGCGTTCGTTCTCCTTGCTGAACTTCTCTGTTTCGTATCCCTTCATTCCGAATCCCTTTACCACCCTTATACCCCTGAGTGCCTCGTGTATGATGGATGCCATGTCCCCCAGGGTTACCTGTCCCTGGCGGGAGACATTCTTGAGCTTTCTGCCAAACCTCATTGCAGGATATATGGCAAGGGGAAAGGCTATACCGCCTATGAGGGTAAGTTGCCAGTCCATCTTGAGAATGATAACAACAAGCACCACTACTGAAAGGGCCTGCTTGAAGGCATGTACGAGGGTATCTGCTGTTGCCTTCTCAAGGGTGTTTATATCGTTTGTAAGCCTTGAGGTGAGTCCTCCCGCAGGGTGTTTAACGAAAAACTCATAGGGAAGCTCCAGTATATGTGTGTAGAGGGCCTTTCTTAAGTCTGCTATAACGCGCTGGCCCACATATCCCATGTAATAGGTGTTGCCATAGGAGCTTATACCCCTTACAATTGCAACCACTATTATCGCAAGGGGCAGAATGACCTGCATGTTCTGGCCTGAAAGAAAAAGGATTACATCCACAGGCAGTGCATACTCTGCCGGGTTTCTTTCTTTATCGAACAGAAGCCTTATGGCAGGCCCGACCAGATAGGCCATCAGACCATTTGACACCGCAAACACCACCATACACAGCACAGCCAGCACAAGCTTGAACCAGTACGGATATAGAAACCTTAAAAGTTTAAAATAAAGACGCATATCAGCTGTCTTCCCTGCTCGCTATCTGATATATTATCCTTGCAGCCCTCTGCGGGGCAGAGCCATCCTTTGAGAGTATCCTTCTTATCTCTCTGAAACAGGCCACCATACTGGCCCTTACCCTTTCGTCCGTGAATATGCGATACATGTGGTCTGCAATCTTTTCAGGTGTCACATCGTGCTGTATGAGTTCTGGCACCACCGCCTGGTCTGCCACTATGTTTGGCAGTCCTATATATTTTACCCCCACAAGTAGCCTTCCAACAAGATACGAAAGGGGAGAAACCATGTAGGCTATTATCATTGGTGTTCCCACAAGTGCGGTTTCCAGTGTGGCGGTGCCAGAGGTAACAACCGCTATGTCCGATGCCCTAAGCACCTCGTAGAGTCTTCCCCTTATAATCCTTGCCCGAAGGGCCATATCTCCGAGCTCTTCCCTTATGAGCTCGTCCTTTATGGTGTCTGCAGGGGGAAGAAGAATCTCCACGGTTTTTCCTATCCTTTCTTCAAAGAGCCTTACTCCTTCGAGCATGGGTCTTAGAAGTCTTTTTACCTCATCGGTTCTGCTACCTGCAAGCACAGAGACAACCACCCTCTTCTCTTCCACAGAGAGTCTCTTTCTTGCCTCCTCTTTTGAGAGCTCAATGACCACCCTTTCTGCAAGTGGATGTCCCACATATTCCACATCCACACCCGCAGACCTGTAGATGGTCTCCTCAAAGGGGAAGACCACGAGCATTTTGTCCACCACCCTGGCAATCTTTCTTATCCTTCCCCTTCTCCACGCCCATACCTGCGGGCTTATGTAGTACACCACGGGCACCCCCCTCTTTTTGGCAAGCCTTGCAAACCTGAGGTTAAACTCGGGATAATCT
>JALUQR010000030.1 GCA_027017505.1 bacterium | reverse complement strand
GTATATGGCATCCTTCAGTATGTACCAGAGTATGCCCGACAGAAGGGCAAACCAGAAGCCCACCCTGTTTACAATTTTAACGGTTTCAGCAGGAAGCCTGCTGACCCATCTGTCAAGGTATCTATAGATGAGTAAGAAGAATATGAATATGACCGCTATAAGAAAAAAGCTCTCAATACTCATCTGTTGCGTGCCTCCCTGAAGAGTTCCCTTATGGTCTTTTTAAATGGTGGTCTCAAAACACCTCTTTCTGTTATTATGGCTGTTACGAGCCTTGCAGGTGTTACATCGAATGCGGGGTTTTTAGCCTCTGCCCCCTTAGGGGCAATCCTTACACCCTGGATGTGTGTGACCTCTGCGGGGGGTCTTTCCTCTATGGGTATTTCCTGTCCGCTTGATATGTTTATGTCTATTGTGGATGTTGGTGCTGCCACATAGAAGGGCAATCTGTGGGCCCTTGCAAGGGTTGCAAGGGTGTAGGTGCCTATCTTGTTTGCCACATCTCCGTTTACCGCTATGCGGTCTGCACCCACTATCACACAGTCCACCATGCCCTTCTGCATCATGTGGCCTGCCATGTTGTCTGTAATGAGGGTTGCGGGTATGCCCTCTTTCATGAGCTCCCACATGGTAAGCCTTGCACCCTGAAGAACAGGCCGTGTTTCATCCACAATCACCCTTATGTTTTTGCCCTCCCTGTGTGCCCTTCTTATAACACCCAGGGCTGTGCCGTAACCTGCTGTTGCAAGCCCGCCCGCATTGCAGTGAGTAAGTATGGTGAAGTTCTTCTTTATAAGCCTTGCCCCGTAACTGCCTATCCTCTGGTTAATCTCTATGTCCTCTTTTTTGATTTTCAATGCCTCCTCCACGAGTCTTTCTTTGAGTGAGTCTGTGGAGCCTGTGTGACCATCTATTATCCTTTCCATCCGCTCCAGTGCCCAGAAGAGGTTTACCGCTGTGGGCCGTGTTCTGGCAAGCCCTCTTATTATCTTTTTTAGTTCCCTTTTAAAGCCATCAGGGTCTTTTCTCTTAAGTCTTACTGCTCCAAGGGCCACCCCCATGGCACCTGCCACACCTATGGCAGGTGCACCCCTTATGATGAGCCTCTTTATGGCGTCTGCAACAGCCTGCCAGCTTCTTAGTCTTCTGTAGACAACCCTTCGGGGTAGCAGGGTCTGGTCAAGCATGACCACGGTGTTTTCCCTCCAGTCAACCGTTGTGAACATCCTCTATACCTCCAATGTAGAGCTTCTGGCCTGGTCTTATCATGTCTGCACTGGGTAGCCTGTTCCACCTGAGTATGTCCTCAACCTCTATGCCGAATCTTCTCGATATGTCCCACAGGGTGTCTCCCTTCTTTATTATGTAGGTTCTTCCTCCTCTGGGAGCAACCCTTATGGGCACCATTATGACCGTGCCATCCCTTATCCTTCTTGGGTTCTTTATGTTATTTACCGCAAGAAGTGGTTTCACTGGTATCCTGTATCTTCTGGCTATCTGCCAGATGGTCTCCCCACGGCGTATCCTGTGCAGGTGAATTCTTTCGGGCTTTACCCCTGCAAGTTTCTCTTTAAACCTCTGTGCCCTGCCCCGGGGCACATATATGGTGTAGTCAGGAGGGGTGAACCATCGCCGTAGATGGGGATTGAGCCGTTTTATCTCTTTTACACTCACCCCCACAGCCTGTGCAATGGTGGAAAGCGGTAGAGAGCCCTTTATTTTCACCTTCTCGTAGGCAATGGGGCTTATGGTGGTGGGTCTCTGAAAGCCGTACCTTTCAGGGTCTTTTGCTATGAGGGTTGCAGCTATGTACTTTGGTATGTAGTTGCGGGTCTCCCGTTTTATGATACTGCGTTTTGATATTATCTTGTCAAACCTCAGGGTTCTGTGTTTTCTTATTGCCCGTGCGATTCTTCCCTCGCCAGCATTGTAGCCTGCCATTGCAAGATACCAGGAGCCAAATCTTTCGTAAAGTGCCCTCAGATAGCGTGCTGCGGCACGGGTTGCCTTCTCTGGGTCTTTCCGTTCGTCCACCCACCAGTCTATCCTGAGCCCGTATCTTCTGCCAGTTGAGGGAAGAAACTGCCATATTCCCACTGCATTCTTGGGAGACCTCGCATGGGGGTTAAACCCGCTCTCAATCAGGGCAAGATAGGCAAGGTCCTCTGGCAGGCCCTCTTCCCTGAGAATCTTCTTTATAAAGGGTATGTAACGGTAGCTTCTTTCAAGCCACCTTGTAAAGTGTGCCCTGCCCGATGTCTGAAAGTAGCGTATGAACCACTCAACCCTTTTCTCAAGAAACGGGGGCACATCATCAAATGGACTGCTGTGAGGAGACTCTATGTACTCGTGTATGTTCGATACCAGGGGTGGTCTTCTTTCAGTATCGGGCAGAACCTTATCTGGTATGCCCTCTATGTATGGTATGTGGGAGTACATGGTGTACTCAAATGCCCTGTTTCTGCCAAAGGGCATCTCTGCGTATGAGGGTGTGGCCAGTATTATGGCTATGAGGAGTGAAAGAAGGGTATTTTTCATCTCTGTTTAGAAGGATTTTCTTGTTTCTGGCTGGATTGTGGTGGAGATATCCAGTTCCCTGAACCTCTGCTTTATATCCGAAGCCCTCTCCCTTGCAGCAAGCTTTATGGTTCTGCCTGCGTCTGTAAGTGCCCTGGTGTACTCTATAAAGTACCTGTTATTTTTTATCCACTTGCGGGTAAGGCTTCTGCCATAGGCTGTTATGGAGACATTGAAGAGGTCAAAGGAAAAGAGCCTTCTTATCATCTCGCCTATGGAGTAGAAGCTCTTGGTTGCCCGCAGTGTCTCTGACTGAAGCTCATAGTAGGTCATCTTCTTTGGCCTGAAGACCACATGGTGCGCATCGTACAGGCTCCAGTCTTCGGATATTATGCGGTCTTCTCTTTTAAGGTCGTAGTAGAGCTTTGTGCCTGGAAGTGGTGTGAGTATGAGAAACTGTACGGACTCAAGTCTGTTCTTCTTTGCAAACCTGACGGTCTCCTCTATGGTGTCTATGGTGTCCTCATCGGAGCCAAACACAAACATACCGTGTATGCGTATGCCCTTTTTGTGGAGTGTTTTTATGCACCTTTCTATGTCCTCAATTGACTGTTTTTTGTTGTATGCCTTCAGGGTCTCGGGGTTTATGGACTCAAACCCTATGTAGACGGTATGACAGCCAGACCTTTTCATCAGGTCAAGAAGTTCCTGGTCTTTTGCAACCTCAACCCTTACCTGGGCTGTCCAGTTCGGGGTGAGTTTCTCCTCTATCATGGTGTGGAGAAGCTCCTTTGACCTTTTTGGATTTGCGGTGAAGTTATCGTCATAGAAAAAGACCCACTCGGACTCTGTGCCGTGGTGATAACGCAGTTCCTCTATCACCTTGTCCTTGCTACGGAACCTGTATTTGTGGCCGAACATCTTTGTAACGGAGCAGAAGTTACAGTCATAGGGACAGCCCCTTGAGGTCATGATGGGTGTGATGTGGAGTTTCTTATACGGGTCCACATCGAGCCCGCCTATGATGGAGAAATCAGGTATGGGCAGGCTGTCCACATCCCTGCAGTAGGAGACCCCTGGGTTGTGCACCACCCTGCCGTTTACCTTATAGGACAGCCCTGGTATCTTGTCCAGGCCATTGCCAGTCTCAAGGGCCCTTATGAAGTCAACTATTATGTCATCTGCCTCGCCCCTTATCACATAGTCTGCGTACTGGAGGGCCTCCTCCGTCATGTATGTAACATGGGGTCCACCCATGAAGACCTTCTTGCCTGCCTGCCTGAGAAGACTCGCTATCTCGTAAGACCTGGGGGTTGTGGATGTGATTGTGGATATACCTATGATGTCCGCATCCAGAAGGTCCTTGATGTCTATCTCGCTCATGGTCTCTATGTAGCTTTTGACCTGGTAGCCTGCCTTCTTGAGTATGGTTCCAAGGATGATGGTTCCCAGCCTGGGCAGTGGAGCCCATGTGAAGATATGGTAATCAGGTGGACGGGATTCAATAAATACAATCTTTTTCATGTCTCAATCTTAACCCCTGATACCGTACATGTCAAGGTAAAAGATTGAAATATTTCAAAACCCTGCTCCATGGGTTATAATCTTTCTTGTATGAGAACAGGTGTTGCAAATCTGCCACTCCATGCGGGAAGGGTTCCACCCTGGCTTTTTGAGAAGATGACGGGCCTTTGTTCTGCTGTTATTGAGGCCATAGTGGTTGAGTATGGCCCTGAGGAGGTTCTCAGAAGGCTTTCAGACCCCTACTGGTTTCAGGCATTTGGCTGTGTGCTGGGGTTTGACTGGCATTCAAGCGGGCTTACAACCACGGTATGCGGGGCAATAAAGGAGGCCCTTAAGGAGAAGGGGGCATCCTGCGGGCTATTTGTCGCAGGTGGAAAGGGAGGGGTGTCCAGAAAGACACCCCTTGAGATAAGAGAGAAAGCAGGGTTTCTCGATGTTGACCCCGAGGGGCTTGTATACTCAAGCAGGCTTTCTGCAAAGATAGATTCTTCGTGTCTGCAGGATGGCTTTCAGCTGTATCATCACTGTTTTTTCTTTACAAAAAACGGTAGCTGGGCTGTCATACAGCAGGGTATGAACCCTGATAATAGATACGCACGGCGTTACCACTGGCTTGGCAGAGGCAGGCTTCCTGTGGGCAGAAGCTTTGTCTGCGAGCCCCACAGTGCGGTGTGCTCTGATAAGAAGGGGGTTATACTCAACATGGTTGCAGATGAGGGCGAGGCGGTGCGAAATGCCTCTGTGGAGCTTTCACACCAGGGGCCTGATAGGCTCCTCAGGGAGCTTAAACGCATAAAGACACTTAACCTGCCACCACGGCATCACACCCTGCTTGAGGACATAAACCCTGAAAGACTCAGGACCATATTCATCTCCACCTACGAGAACCTGCCACAGGACTTTGAGGCCCTTGTCTCCCTGAGGGGCGTTGGTGCAAAGACCCTCAGGGCACTGGCACTTCTTTCAGAGCTCATATATGGCACACCCTATTCCGTGAAAGACCCCGCAAGGTTCAGCTTTGCCCACGGTGGAAAGGATGGTCATCCCTATCCAGTGGACAGAACCCGCTACGAAGAGAGCATACGGTTTCTCTCCACGGTGGTGGAGCGTGCAAAACTGGGATACAGGGATAAGACCCTTGCGTTGAAGAAACTCTCGGGGCTTTTGAGATGATACTGCCAGAGAAGAGATACTTCTGCGGTATGCTCGCAGGCTGTGGGGTGGGCGATGCCCTGGGTTTCTGTGTGGAGGGTAGCCCCAGGAAGGTCTGCCTGGACTATGTAGAGGAGGTTCTCAGGCCCCGCCGTTTTGAGCTCATAAGGTGTGAGCCCTACAGATTCGGCCAGTACTCTGACGATACACAGCTTACCAGGGAGCTTCTTTTAAGCTATACGGAAAAAAGGGGGTTTGAGCCTGCCCACTTTGCAGAGCGTATAAAAAGGCTCTTTGAGGAGGATAGATGCGTTGGCTGGGGTGGTGCAACAAGAAGAAGTGCTGAAAGGCTCATTGAGGGTGTGCCCTGGAACGAGGCAGGCGAGCCCCCACCATCTGCGGGCTGTGGCAGTGCCATGCGTGCAGGGGCTGTGGGGCTTGTATCCTTTGAGAGCACAGAAGAACTCTTAAGGGTTGCAACCACCCAGGCTGTTATAACCCACAGGGATACGCGCGCACAGGCAGGCTCTGTGTGTATGGCCCTTGCTGTGGGCTTTGTGCTTACAGAAAAGGAGTTCTCAAGGGCTGAACTCATAGACGAGGCGACAGCACTTGCAGAAAGAGTGGATAAGGGCTTTGCAGGAAGCGTCTACAGACTTAAACGCTATATACGCCTTGAGCCCGAAAGGGCACTGCCCCTTATAGCAGGGGAGGGCGGTAGCCCTGGCGCAGAGGGGCTTACCCCGTTTGTTGTGCCCGTGGTTCTTTGGGCACTTTACAGTTTTCTAAGAAGCCCTGACAACTACCTTGAGACCATCTATACAGCCATAAGCTGTGGAGC
>JALUQR010000029.1 GCA_027017505.1 bacterium | reverse complement strand
CACCCTGGGGCTCTTTGGTGTGGTGGTGAATGTGGGGGTTGTGTGGCTTACAGCAGAGCTTGTGGATGGATTCACCGTTGGAGGACCTTCAGGAGCACTGCTCTGTGCCATAACAATAGGTTTTACAAACACCCTGTTGAGGGAGTTTATCCGCTGAATTTGGGGCTTGACTCAAGGGGCCTAAAAGGGTATCCTTAAAGAAGACCAAAAAGGGATAGACACACAAAGCCCTTTTAATTTAATCCAGAGAGGTTAAAAAAGGGTGTGAAGATAGACCACTGCGTAGAAAACGGAAAAGACCTCCGCATCGTCAGGGTGCGGAGGTCTTTTTTGAATGGGGAAAACCATGGCAGGACAGCTGATGGATGAGAAGGCCATAGACAGGGCCCTTTCACGCATAGCCCACGAGGTGGTCGAGCGAAACAGGGGCACCCAGGGGCTTGTACTGCTTGGAATACCCACAAGGGGGTATTACCTCGCAAAGAGACTCAAGCAGAAGATAGATGCCATAGAGGGTGTGGATGTGCCTGCAGGAAGTGTGGATGCCACACTCTATCGCGATGACATCGGGCTTAAGAAGGAGGCACAGCCACTTAAAAAGATGGAAATACCCGTATCAGTGGACGACAGGGTGGTGGTCCTTGTGGATGATGTGCTCTTTACGGGAAGGACCATAAGGGCTGCGATGAACGCTCTTATGGACTTTGGCAGACCCACCCGCATACAGCTTGCGGTGCTCGTGGACAGGGGACACCGTGAGCTACCCATAAGAGCAGACTATGTGGGTAAAAACATACCCACATCCCTTGAGGACGAGGTAAGGGTAAGGCTTAAAGAGGTGGACGGCAGGGACGAGGTGGTCCTTGTAAGGGGTGGTAAGGATGAGGCTTAAGAGAAAAGACATACTCACCATAGAGGAACTCGACAGGGAAGAGCTTGAGATGATACTCTCTTCAGCCCGTTCCTTCAAGGAGGTCTCAGAGAGGGACATAAAGAAGGTTCCCACACTGCGTGGAAGAACCATAATAAATCTCTTCTACGAGCCTTCAACACGCACGCGCACCGCCTTCGAGATAGCGGGCAAACGCATGAGTGCGGATGTTATAAACATCTCTGCATCCACAAGCTCTGTAAAGAAGGGCGAAACCCTCAGGGATACCGCAAAGAACCTTGAGGCCATGCGCCCTGACTGTATAGTCATAAGACATTCCTCACCAGGGGTTGCACACATGCTGGCAGGGCTTCTTTCCTGCAGTGTTATAAACGCAGGAGATGGTGCACATGAGCACCCCACACAGGCACTGCTGGATATGTTCACCATAAAGGAAAGACTGGGCAGAATCGAGGGTCTTAAGGTTCTCATAGTGGGTGACATACTGCACTCAAGGGTTGCGAGGTCAAACATATGGGGACTAAAAAAGCTGGGGGCAGAGGTTACAGTGTGTGGCCCACCCACGATGATACCACCACACATAGAAAGGCTTGGTTGCTCTGTAACCCACAACATG
This sequence comes from bacterium, assembly GCA_027017505.1. GTDB lineage: Bacteria > Desulfobacterota > GWC2-55-46 > GWC2-55-46 > DRQE01 > DRQE01. The sequence continues at coordinate 4,526 of JALUQR010000029.1, read as the reverse complement.
GACGAGGCCATAGAAGATGCGGATGTAATAATGATGCTACGCATACAGCTTGAACGCCAGAGGGTAGCCCTCTTTCCCTCCTTAAGGGAGTATGCAAGGTGCTGGGGGCTTTCAGCAGAGAGGCTTAAGAGGGCAAAGAAGGATGTGCTTATAATGCATCCAGGGCCTGTAAACCGCGGGGTGGAGCTATCTCCAGAGGTGATTGAAGGGCCCTGGTCTGTTATACTCGAGCAGGTAACCAATGGTGTTGCGGTAAGGATGGCACTGTTTTACCTTCTTCTTGGAGACATCAGGGAGGATTGAACACAGATGAAAAGGGTTGTCTTAAGAGGTGGAAGACTCATAGACCCATCGCAGGGGCTTGATGGCCTTTACGATGTGTTCATAATGGGTGGCAGAATAGCATCAATAAGACCTGCGGAGGATAAAGCACCTGTTGGCGAGGGCTGGCTGGAGTATGACTGCACAGGGCTTGTGGTTACACCCGGGTTTGTGGACCTCCATACCCACCTGAGAGAGCCAGGCGAGGAGTACAAGGAGACCATAAAGACAGGCACCCTTGCTGCATCCGCAGGAGGATTCACCACCATACTCTGCATGGCAAACACCCACCCGCCAAACGACTGCGAGGCTGTAACGAGGTTTATAAAAAAGAAGGCAGAAGAGGAAGGAGTGGTGAAGGTATATCCCGTTGGTGCCCTCACAAAGGGGCTTGAGGGCAGAGAACTTACAGAGATGGCAGAACTTAAGGATGCAGGCTGTATAGCGGTGTCAGACGATGGCAGACCCCTTATGAACACCTCGCTTATGAGAAGGGCACTTGAGTACGCAAAGGGTGTGGGACTTAAGGTTATAAGCCACTGTGAGGACATCCACCTTAAGGAAGATGGCGTTATGAACGAGGGGTTTGAGTCCACAAGACTGGGGCTTAAGGGCATACCAGCCCAGGTGGAATCCATAATGATTGCAAGGGATATAGAGCTCTGCGAGCTTACAGACAGCCCCCTGCACATAGCCCATGTATCCACGCGCAGGGGGGTTGAGCTCATAAGGGATGCAAAAAGAAGGGGAGTGAGGATTACCGCAGAGGTAACCCCGCATCACCTGCTACTTACGGACACATCGGTTGGCTATGATACGAACTTTAAGATGAACCCACCACTTAGGTCTGAAGATGATGTGAAGGCCTTAAGGGACGCACTTAAGGACGGCACCATAGACTGCATTGCAACAGACCACGCCCCGCACTCCTCCGTAGAGAAGGATGTGGAGTTCGATATGGCAGAGGACGGTGTGGTAGGGCTTGAGACCGCTTTTGGGGTGCTGATGAACCTTGTGCACGAAGGGGTTCTTACACTCAAGGAGCTTGTGGGGCTTCTTTCAGTACAGCCTGCAAGGCTTATGGGGCTTAACTGTGGCAGTCTTGCAGTGGGTAGCCCAGCAGATGTGGTGGTAATAGATACCGAAAGGGAGTGGACCGTTGAGCCCGAAAGGTTCAAATCCCTTGGCAGAAACACCCCGTTTAAGGGATGGCGCCTTAAGGGTAAGGTGGTAAAGACATTTGTTGATGGCAGACTGGTCTATGAAGACACATAGGAAGGCATACCTTGTCTTTTCAGATGGCACTGTTTTTGAAGGCTATGCCATGGGAAAGGTGGGCGAAAGGGCAGGTGAGGTTGTGTTCAACACCTCCATGAGTGGCTACCAGGAGGTCCTCACAGACCCATCCTACCGTGGCCAGATAGTTACCATGACATACACCCACATGGGCAATTACGGAACAAACCCAGAGGATGTGGAGTCCTCAAGGCCCTGGGTGGAGGGGTTTGTGGTAAAGGAGCCCTGCCACTGGCCGAGTAACTGGAGGTACTCAAAAGGTGGATATACCCTTGATGAATACCTCAAACACTGGGGCATTGTGGGCATATGGGGTGTGGATACCCGTGCGATAACAAGACACATAAGGGAAAGGGGTGCCATGAACGCAGTGCTCTCAAGCATTGACGATGACCTGGAAAGGCTCTATGAGAAGGCAAGGGGCCTTGAGGGGCTTGAAGGCAGGGACCTTGTAAAAGATGTTACATGCAGTAGGCCCTACCACTGGCAGGAGGCCCTCTGGAAGCCCGAGGGTGGATACAGAAGGGGAGCCAGGACAAAGTACAGGGTGGTTGCCTATGACTATGGTATAAAACGCAATATACTGAGAAACCTCGTTGAGGCAGGCTGTGATGTGACGGTGGTGCCTGCCTGGATGCCTGCAGAAGAGGTGCTCGGGATGAACCCCGATGGTGTGTTCCTTTCAAACGGGCCTGGAGACCCTGAACCTGTAACCTACGCCATAGAGAACATAAAGAAACTTATAGGTAAAAGGCCCATATTCGGTATATGCCTGGGGCATCAGCTTCTGTGCATTGCCCTTGGTGGAAGGACATACAAGCTTAAGTTTGGCCATCATGGTGGAAACCAGCCCGTAAAGGACCTCAGGACAGGCAGGGTGGAGATAACCTCGCAGAACCACGGTTTCTCCGTGGATGCAGATTCCATAAGGGATGTTGCAGAGCTTACCCATATTAACCTTAACGACCACACGGTTGAGGGCATAGCCCACAGGGAGTATCCCCTGTTTTCCGTACAGTACCATCCAGAGGCAAGCCCTGGCCCGCACGACTCACAGTACCTTTTCAGAAGGTTTACAGCACTTATGGAGGGTTAACCAGCAGAGCCATGCCAAAGAGAACCGATATAAGAAGAATCCTCATAATAGGAAGTGGCCCCATAGTGATAGGCCAGGCGTGCGAGTTTGACTACTCTGGCACACAGGCCTGTAAGGCCCTGAAGGAAGAGGGCTATGAGGTAGTGCTTGTCAACTCCAACCCTGCAACCATCATGACAGACCCTAACTTTGCAGACCGCACCTACATAGAGCCCCTTACAGCGGATGTGGTGGCACGCATAATAGAGCGGGAAAGACCCGATGCACTGCTACCCACCATGGGAGGCCAGACCGCACTCAACATAGCCATAAGTCTGCATGAAGAGGGGGTGCTCGAGAGATACGGGGTCAGAATGATAGGGGCAAACCCGGAGGCCATAAAGAAGGCAGAAGACAGGGAGCTGTTTAAATCTGCCATGGAGCGTGTGGGGCTTAAGGTGCCACAGAGCGGATTTGCAAGAAGCATGGACGAGGCCATGGATATAATCCGCAGACTGCGTTATCCGGTTATAATAAGGCCATCCTTTACACTTGGTGGAACAGGTGGTGGCATAGCCTACAACCGTGAGGAGTTCGTGGAGCTTGTAAAAAGGGGGCTTTCCTCAAGCCCCATAACAGAGGTGCTCATAGAGGAATCCCTCATAGGCTGGAAGGAATACGAGCTTGAGGTGATGCGCGATGGCAGGGACAATGTGGTTATCGTCTGCTCCATAGAGAACCTTGACCCAATGGGCGTGCACACAGGAGACTCCATAACCGTTGCCCCACAGCAGACCCTTTCGGACAAGGAATACCAGCTTATGAGGGATGCAGCAATAGAGATAATCCGTGAGATAGGTGTGGACACAGGTGGCAGTAACATACAGTTTGCCGTAAATCCCGAGGATGGAAAGATGTATGTTATAGAGATGAACCCGAGGGTGTCAAGAAGCTCTGCCCTTGCCAGTAAGGCCACAGGCTTTCCAATAGCAAAGATAGCTGCAAAGCTCGCAATAGGATACACACTCGATGAGATACCGAACGATATAACAAAGAAGACACCCGCATCCTTCGAGCCAACCATAGACTATGTGGTGGTGAAACTGCCCAGGTTCACCTTCGAAAAATTCCCGCAGACAGACCCCACCCTTACAACACAGATGAAGTCCGTGGGAGAGGTCATGGCCATAGGCAGAACCTTCAAAGAGGCCATGGGCAAGGCCCTGAGGTCACTTGAAACAGGTAAGACAGGGTTCAACTATGTGATAAGAAAGGACAGAGACACGGTCTACTTCACACCCACAGAGGCAGAACGGGAAGAGATAGCCTCCATGCTTAAGACCCCCAGGGCAGAAAGACCATGGTATATTGCAGAGGCCCTGAGGGCAGGTTTCACCGTGGAGGAGGTCTGTAGATTAAGCCACATAGACCCGTGGTTTATATGCCAGATAAAGGAGATGGTTGAGCTCGAGGCAGAACTTAAGGATGCTTCCATGAGGGGAGACCTCAATGAGGAACTTCTAAGAAGGGCAAAGTCCTGGGGCTTTTCAGATGCCTTCATTTCCACACTCACACACATGAAGGAGGCAGACATAAGAAGGCTTGCAAGACAAAAGGGCATAGAGCCTGTCTACAAGTGTGTTGACACCTGTGGTGCAGAGTTCGAGGCATACACACCCTATCTTTATTCCACATACGAGATGCCCTTTTTCAACATAAAAAGCGGTGTGAGGAAGGCAGAGTGCGAGGCAGAGCCCACCGACAGAAAGAAGGTAATAATACTTGGCAGTGGGCCAAACCGTATAGGCCAGGGTATAGAGTTTGACTACTGCTG